>NZ_JBLVPI010000047.1:0-1387 GCF_048284325.1 Flavobacterium esculini
TGTCTAGTCCTGAAATAGCGATACACAAAAAAGTATTCTATGGAATCCGCACAAGAAACACGGTATGTTAAGCGTACCCAAAAAGACTACACTATGTCTTTAAAGTTAGAAATCGTTCAAGAAATAGAACGAGGACAACTTACCGTTACTGAGGCAACAAAGAAGTATGGTATTCAAAGTAGAAAGACAGTTGTACAATGGTTAATTAAATTTGGTAACTTTGATTGGGAGAACCAAATCCCACCAAAGATGGAAAAATCACCCGAACAAAAGATTATGGAGCTTGAAGTTCAAATCAAGCTTTTAGAAAAACAAAAGGCATTCTTGGAGCGACAGGCTTTTGTTGCAGACAAGAAGGCTATCCTGTTTGATATGATGATTGATTTAGCAGAAAAAGAATATCAAATCGATATCCGAAAAAACTCTGTACCCGAACAATCAATTATTTCAAAGCAAAAGAACAACAAAAAATAGCATTTACCTGTTATTTGTTCGGGATAGATAGACAGGTTTATTATCGAAGAATTCGAAGAAAAATAGTTAAACAAGACAAAGCTGAACAGGTTGTTTTGATGGTTGATGCTATCAGGAAAACAATGCCTAGAATAGGTGCTAGGAAGCTATATTATCTTTTATCGGACAAACTCCTGTTGATAAAAATAGGCAGGGATAAATTCTTTGATATACTAAGAGCCAACCATTTATTAATACAGCCAAAACGTTCTTATCATATAACAACCAACTCGCATCATCGCTTTAGAAAACACGAGAATCTAATTTTAGATTTAGAGATAAACAGGCCTGAACAAGTCTGGGTATCAGACATCACATACATTGGAAAAAGAGATAATCCTTACTACCTAAGTTTGGTTACCGATGCTTATTCAAAGAAGATAATGGGGTATTTTGTGGCTAACAACTTAAATACTCAAAGTAGTGTAATGGCTTTAAAAATGGCTCTGAAACAAAGAAAGGATTTTAATTTACCATTGATACATCATTCTGATAGAGGAATTCAATATTGTGCCAATGAATACCAAGAAGAACTTATTAAAAATAAAGTTTTATGTAGTATGACACAAAATTCAGATCCCTATGAAAATGCTGTTGCAGAAAGAATAAATGGGGTTTTAAAACAAGAATTTAAAATTGATAAATACAATCAAGGAGTAAAAATAACAAATCAAATTATCAAGGAATCAGTTACTATTTATAATGAACTTAGACCTCATTATTCTAATTATATGTTGACTCCAAATCAAATGCATTCTCAAAGCATAATTAACATGAGAACCTATAAAGCAAAAAACAGTAGCAAAAACATTTTTGCTACTGTTTAATATTTAATTTTATCTAATAATCTGTATCGTTTTTTCAGGACGGGACA
>NZ_JBLVPI010000048.1:0-1328 GCF_048284325.1 Flavobacterium esculini
CAAACCCAAAACAAAATAATTGAGGGTTTAGAAACATTAAAGTTTACGTTGAGCAATAAAATTTTTTCCCAAGAATTGAGATTTAAGGATGGAGATGGAAATGAGTTTTCAGGATGGTCAGAACTAAAAATTGGCGACATTTTGAAAATCGGGAATGGAAAGGATTATAAACATTTACTGAATGGTGATACTCCTGTTTTTGGAAGTGGAGGCTATATGACATCAATCAATTCATATCTTTACGATGGTGAAACAGTATGCATTGGCAGAAAAGGTACGATAAACAAACCAATGTATTACAATGGTAAAATTTGGACAGTTGATACATTATTCTACACTCATTCATTCCAGTATTGTATTCCTAAGTTTGTATTTCATCTTTTTCAAACAATTAACTGGTTAGAATATAATGAAGCATCGGGTGTTCCAAGTTTATCTAAAACTACAATCGAAAAAATAAAAGTAAAAATTCCTTCTATTGAAGAGCAGCTTACAATTTCAAAGATCCTTTCAGCTTTTGAACAAAAAATTGGGATCGAAAAAGAAATTTTGATAAAGCTTGAGAAACAGAAAGAATATCTGTCACAGCAAATGTTTATCTAATACTGTTGATCTTTTTATTTTAAAGTTTGTTAATTTTTGTTGATCACCGTAGATTAAACGAACATATTTTGAAGCAGATACTTCTTTTGTTCTTCTAACTTTTTTAAGTAATTTGTTTCCATATCGATTTTGTTATCAAGCGTACAAAGAAAATCAGCTATTTTATTCTGTTCCTCGATGCAGGGCATTTCAAATATAATTCTTGCGAAATTTTCATAAAAAAGATAATCTCTAACTCCTCCTTCCACATTCTTAAGAACTTCTTTATTAAATTTTTCGGTTTTAAGATATTGAAATAAAAAATTATCATCTACATATTCATTTGTTACAAAACAAACATATAAAGAACTTATGATAATGTTTTCTAAATCTCGGCTATATCCAATAGAACCGACATTTATTCTTGCAGGATTATATGCAAAAGTATATTTATCAATTACTTTGTAAAGTGTAATGTCATAACCTCTATCATCACTATTAATACCTTCAAATTGCTCATTTTGTGGCACAAAGCCTAATCTGTTATTTATGGAATAAACAGGTAATTTTTCATTACTTTTATTTCTTTTGCTTACAGGCAGTGTAATCTCTCCTAACTTTTTAATTTGCCAATCAGGATAGTTAATTTCATCATCATTCTTAAATCTCAATTCTTTAGAAAATATTTTTTTAATTAGCGTTTGCTTTGACAATTTTAAACCCTCAATTATTTTGTTTTGGGTTTG
>NZ_JBLVPI010000049.1:0-1309 GCF_048284325.1 Flavobacterium esculini
AACGATTTCTAACTTTAAAGACATAGTGTAGTCTTTTTGGGTACGCTTAACATACCGTGTTTCTTGTGCGGATTCCATAGAATACTTTTTTGTGTATCGCTATTTCAGGACTAGACAAAAAGACATAAAAAAACCTCGAAAATTTTACTTTCGAGGTTTAATTTTATACTCTAATCCGTTTCATTTTTCTGGACCAGATGATTAATAAAAATTATTTTGAGGACATAACTTTTTTCACGCTGCTTCCTCGATTAGTAGTTAATCTTACAACATAAACTTGCTCTTGACCTCTGTACGAATGAAGGTGTAAAGTGACTTCTTTGTTCAAATAACTATTAGTATCTGTTTTTGAAAGCACTGAAACTCCTTGTGCATTATACACATCGATCACCACATCAGATACATAATCAAAATCATATCTAATAGTAAGCTTATCTTTAAAAGGAACCGGATAAGCAGTAAAACCAACGCTAGTATTTAAACTATCTTCATTATGGGTAGCACTGGTTCCTCCCAATGGACATCCTGTGTTATTAAGGATATCTAATTGAGTCGCTAATTTGCCAGGCTCACTTCCTCCAGCTAAATACGCTGCATTAACAGCGTCTATTACTGATTGAGGATTACTAGAATAAGGCGCTGGAAAATCAACTTCATCACTACAAGCGTTCAATAAAGCAGCTACTCCTTGACGAGCTAAATTATAAATACCTCCGCCTCCTAAATTTAGAGCTTGCAACAAAGTTAAATTAGCAAGATTAGACGGTGCATTTACAAAAACATCACCAAACAACATTGAAGTAGTATAAGAAGAACACCATCTGTCAGTATGGTTTTTCCAATATCCTAAAGTACATCCCTCGCAGTCAGTTACTGTGATACTTTGACTACAAGTAGCAGATGTATTGCCACAAGCGTCAGTAGCACTCCAAGTTTTTGTATAAGTTACTGAACCATCAGGATTATTAGTTGTAGTAATACCCAAATCATTCAAAGTTGGATTTAGATCACAACCATCACTTATTGTTGGAATACCAAAAACAGGTTCAACACCACATGCAACTGTTTGATTAGCTGGACAAGTAATAGTCGGTGCAGTAGTATCCTGAACATTGATGGTTTGCGTAGCGGTGGAGAAGTTTCCACAATCATCTGTAGCAGTCCATGTTCTGGTTACACTATAATTTCCCGGACAGTTGCCTGGGGTAGTCACATCATTGAAAGTCAACGTTACCGATGCATCACAAGTGTCAGTAGCGGTAGCTTGCGCAAAGGCAGGCAGTGCTGGACAATTGATTGTTGATGGAGC
>NZ_JBLVPI010000050.1:0-1266 GCF_048284325.1 Flavobacterium esculini
CTCTTCCCATCCCGAACAGAGTAGTTAAGCCCGCCTGCGCAGATGGTACTGCAGTTATGTGGGAGAGTATGTCGTCGCCTTTCTTTGATCTGAACTCGTTTCAGGTTCTATTAAATCTTCATCATTCATTTGATGAGGATTTTTTTTGTTCCTAACTTTTTTGTATGTAATAAAGGATTAATCGATCAGTCCTAAACCGGATTGGATTGGGATCAATTAAGCATAAATATTCTAGATCAATCCGGATCTATCCTAAACCCTGGGGAGAGATAAAAATTAAGAATAATAGAGTTACCTAAAAAGGAAGGAATCTATATTTTTAACACCTCTGAATTGCGATCTAAAAGCTCTTATTTTAGTATTGAAAGATTCTGCCAAAGCCATTGGTACTTCTGTTATCAAAATAATTCAATATTTTTTGATAATGATTCATTATTGTTCTTGAGATTGCATTGAATGAATTGAATTCAGATTTGATTTACTTTCTTATGTCATTTAGTTAGTTTGGTAAAACCAATGATTTTATCGGTTGTGTTCTCAAAGATTTTGCGTAACTTGGGTTAGATAGTATGCTTTTTGAATATCGGCTTACAATTCAAATAATAAAGCAGCACTTTCTATTTGATTTGTGACCATTTTGATTTGTTTTTTGTGCAAGAAATAGCGTATCCGGAAGAATTCTACATTTCTAATTTTGATTTTTGAGATTTGACGCAAAAAAATGATTAGGATGTTTCTCTTAATAAAAAAGGAGATTATGATAGTGTGTATTTTATATATAATGAGTCGTGCTATGATTACAAATCTTTAGAAAGTTGTATTTCACTCCGTTTTCCTGTGGGTTTTTTGCTGCTGCTTTTACGTAGTTAGTAGGGTTGTATACTAAATCCAATTGTCTGAAGTATTGTCTGAAGTATTGTTGAGTGGTTTTTGAGTGGTAGAATAAGAATTGTTCGGTAAAAATCTAAATAAATCGGGGTCTAAAATAAGATTGAATGAATAAAACGGAAGTAGAGCAAGTAATGCTTTTATATAGTATAGTAGGGAAAAGAAGCTAATTCGAAGAATTCAGGGTTATCATAGCTAATCAATCTAAAAACTTTTATTATTCAAGGCGCATGTTTCCAGCGAGTTAAAGTTTAAGTTAAGGAAACGTCAAAAAAAAGGTTTAAAAAAGCTTGTTAAAGCGAATAAAGGGGCTACTTTTGCACCCGCAACAACGCAGACGTTCTTTTATAAACTGGCAAGTAGTACGAATCAAACTAG
>NZ_JBLVPI010000007.1:0-212136 GCF_048284325.1 Flavobacterium esculini
ACCGCCTTCTTCAATATCACTTTTTGATATTCCTTTCCCTTTTGAAAATGTAGCTACTTCCCCCATCTTTCTACCTTCCCACTCCTCATTAAACCCAGGAAATCTCAAATTAGGAACGTTACCTACTTTTAATTTTTTATTTGCCATCTCGATTATTTAATTTTCGTTATTAAAAACATTAAGGATTTAAAAATTTAAAAGACTAGCTCTAGTTCTTTTAAATAAACATCTATTTCCTTATCGAGATTGGCTCTTTTAGCTTCAAGTTCTTTAATTTCGAACATTACCTTTTGGATATCAATTTCTTCTTGTTCTTCGAATGTATCCACATAGCGAGGAATATTTAAATTATAATCGTTCCCCGCAACTTCTGCAAGACTAGCCAAATGACTATATTTTTCAATTACTGTTCTATTACGATAGGTTTCTACAATCTTAGTGATGTGATCGTCTCGCAACATATTTTGATTTTTAACCTTTTCAAATTCTTTGCTGGCATCTATAAATAAAATATCATCCGGTGTTTCTCGGCATTTTTTGAAAACCAAAATACATGTAGGAATACTGGTGCCATAGAAAATATTAGCAGGTAAACCAATTACTGCATCTAAGTAATTCTTCTGTTCGATTAGATGTTTCCGAATGTGTAATTCTGCTGCACCGCGGAACAAAACGCCGTGTGGCAGTACAATTGCCATGGTACCGTTTTCCGCTAAATGATAAATCATATGTTGCACGAAAGCAAAATCGGCTTTACTTGCCGGTGCCAACTTGCCGTATTGACTAAAACGGTCATCATTTAGAAATAAGGGGTTCGCACTCCAATTAGCGGAAAAAGGAGGATTTGCCACTATAGCTTCAAATGGCATATTATTTAAATGTTGCGGGTGTTCTAAAGTGTCCTCTTGCTTTATGTTGAATTTTAGATAATGTACTCCGTGCAGTATCATATTCATGCGGGCAAGATTGTATGTTGTTCGGTTCATTTCCTGCCCGTAAAAATTATTGACATCTTTTACCTCACGGGCAACACGCAATAGCAGCGATCCAGAACCACAGGTTGGATCATATACTGATTTTAATCTATTCTTACCTGTTGTGACAATTTTTGCAAGAATTTTAGAAACCTCTTGCGGTGTGTAAAATTCTCCTGCTTTTTTACCTGCACCACTGGCAAACTGACCAATCAGATATTCGTAAGCATCACCTAATACATCTAGTTCAGTATGCTCCAACTTAAAATCAATTTCATCAAGATGCACTAAAACTTTTACTATTATTGCATTTCTTGCATCAGCTGTTCTTCCTAAGTTATTACTGTTCAAATCCATATCTGAAAAAAGATCTTCAAAATCTTCTTCACTTTGAGTTCCCATTGTACTCAACTGAATATTGGTTAGGATTTTTTGTAAATCTTCCAGAATGAAATTATTACTACCGCTGTTTCCTCTTTTTGCAATTTCACTAAAAAGTTCAGATGGTTTCAAAAAGTAACCTAGATTTTCAAGGGATTCCTCTCTGACTGCTTCAATATATTCTTGACCCTCTTTTGTGTTTTCTTCAATATTCCTGAATTGAATATTATCTTTTTCCAAAATGGAGTTGGCGAAAATCTCCATTTTTTCAGCCAAATATTTATAGAATATGAAACCTAGTATATAATCCCTAAATTCATCCGCATTCATCTTTCCTCGTAAAGTATTCGCTATATTCCAAAGCTGTTGCTCCAATATTTTTTTCTGTTCTTCTGACATTTTAAATAATTGTTTATTATAATTAGGGATTAATAATCCTTAAGAAGGCACTAATGTAATAAACTTTTGGTGTTATGACTTATGGATACAACGAATAATCATTTTTTAGTAAAAGATAATAATCATGCAATTAAAAAGGCTCAACTAATTAGTTGAGCCTTAATTATGAATAAGAATTATCCCGAAATTATTTATTGATTAGTTTTTCAAGCCTTGCCATCATTTCATCTTTCTCTTTCAACATACGCTCGTATAAAGCAATTTTTTCTTCGTGAAGTTGGATCAATTTTTCGACTGGATTATTATTGAAAGTTGGGCTATAGTTTATCAACCCTTGGGTATCATGAAAAGTATTCGAAATAATATTTATAGCCTGCTCCTCATCAAAATTTTGAAAAGCTTCAACGGGAATTTTTAATGCATCTGAGATTTGATTAAGTATATCATCTTCAATTATATCTTTTTGCTCTAGCATAGAAATTTTCTTTTGATTCCAGTCATTTCCCAGATCATAAGCCAATGCTTCCTGTTTGATTCCAAGCATTTCTCTGAAGCGTTTTACGTTTCTTCCCTGATGTATTTTCTGTTCCATAATGAGTATCAATTTTTTGGCTCAAAGATAAAGCCATTTGGATTAAAAATTCTGAGTTTCAAAGATAAAAAAATATCCTGTAAAATATCCCTTTTGTCAGATATTATATCCGCTTTGCGAATAGATTATCCTTTTGAAAGAATGCAACTTCGCTTGTGAATTTTAAATCTCGCTACTATGAAAAAGAATAAAATATCCTTCGAAACAAGGTTTTGGGCAGGTTTTGTGGCAGGAAATCCATTTGAGGCATTTGACGCCATTTTTGACTTTGCACATCTTGATTATTATAAACAGAATTTAAGTGAAGCGGTACTTCACTGCTTTAAGAGAAAGGTCTATAAGCAGGAAACCCCTTGCAATGTTTTTGTCTTTTATACTGCTGTATGCTCTTTTCTCAAAGTCTGTTACTGCCTGAAAAGGAAAAGTAAAAAATGGAAAGTAAAAGATTCAGCCCGTTGTGAAACGGTATTTCATCTTTCTTCACTTACCAAGGAAGAATATGAAAATCCTTTTTTAGTGCTTCAAAATGCATTTGAGGAGAGAACACTGCAACAGTTTGAATTTTTCTTATGTGAAATCACAGAGCTTTCATTGTCTCCCTATTCTGGAGATCCTGACTCCGACCTTACGACACCTTATATTCATTTAATCAAAATGCTCGATGCAGGGGAACTAATGAGAGAAAGAGGTGTTGAGAGAATAAAGAAAACTGATCAGGCTGAACCTGCAACGGAATAAAATATCCATTATCTAATCTTCAAAAACACATTATTATGAAAACTCTAGAAAAACTTAAATTTCCAAAACTCGAAAACGATTATTTGGAAAACATTCTCAGACAATTAGTCCGTCAGTATAATGTTATTCAAATGTTTTTTACCAGACAACAGTATTCGGAATTTAGTTGTCTTATTATCAATATTGAAAGCAATATAGATGCTCAAAAACTTCAGCAGAGTAAGTGGGTAAGAAAAGTTAAAGAACACCTTCAGATTAATATAGCTTTTATCTTCTCATCAAAACTTCGTCATCACTATTCTTTAGGTTCTCCTTTCCTTGCGTTTTACTGTCGTGAGTCTGCGGTTATCTACCAGAATAATGAGTTCGAAAATTCTATTTTTAGAACAGAGGAATGGCAAAAATTCAAGAAGAGATTCAATGAGTATGAAAACAATTTTTACCACGATCACGATCTTCATGCGTGGCAGATTAAAAATCTCATTTCAGAAGGTTCTTCAAACAGCGTTTTTATATCCTATGCAAGACTTGTTGGATATGATCTTGACTATTTAGAAGAACTGTACTTAGGAAGTAAATTTGCTTTGGTGAGCTTAGATGAAAGGATCAATAATCTTATCCAATACATACCTGATATTCAGAAATACTTCGTGAGAAACAACCGCAACAAATTTTACCTCACTGATTTATTTACAAAAGCAAAAGAAGCGTCTGCCGAAGATGATGTAATCTATAAGGAAGAAATGTATGAAGCTGTTGGAATTGCCCAGCGAAGTCTCTATTGTCTTATAGAAAAAAGGCTTGCCGAATTAAAGAAGCTAATCAAGAAAGGACTGCATGAAAGCAGTGAGGCTGTATATGAAATTGAAAAGAAGCCGGGGAATAAAATTATAAATACTGCAATAAAAACTATATTAGAGATGTCAGAAGTTGAACAGATCTACTTATATCATCAAATTGTGTACGGTGAAAAAGCAACCTATTATCTACTGATTATAGGTAATGGTATAGGTAATGAAAAATTGATATCAATCATTCAATCCCTGAAAAGCAAAATAGTCGGAAAATATGATTTTGTTTTGATAAGTCATAACCGCAACTGGATTCAAAAGAGCCTCTATCAGTGTCAGAGTTTCTTTTCTAATATTATACAAGATAAATACCTGATATATTCATCCAGTCAGTACCACCCAGAATTTCATTGGGAGGTTCCTCACAATCCTTACCACGCTGATTTGTATTTTTATTATAAATCAGCCAAAGATAGTGCTATGCAATTTTGTGCGGTAGCCAATAATACTGAAGAGAATTACTGCGGTTTAGATGCTCTTTTTACATTATTTTTCCTGTCCTTTTGTAGAACATATATTTTTGTCAAAACCTTCTACTTAACTCATTATCTGTCAAGTCAAGCATTGTGGGAACTGTGTATTTATGCAGATGCCGATATAAGAAAATACAATTATTTGACAGAACAGTTCTGGACTGATTTCTTTCCTTATTTAGATAAACATAGGAACCTTTATCATAAATTATCAATACTCAATAAAAAAGAGGTTGATCAGATGAATGTTATTGTTGAAAAACTGATGTATGAATTACATGATTTGGTTATTGAAGGAGGGTTACTATTGAAATCTGAACACGATTGACAATTTATCATTTAATAAAATTAATCGATTTAAAAATAAAAATCATGGAAACAAATGAAATTGAAAAGCTAGAGACCATTAAAAGATTAACTTCCAATTGTCTCAGTACGTTGAGACCAGTTGATGATAAAAGAAAGATTCATAGTGCTGAAATAAAAGTATATGATTATTATGAACTTGCCTCAGTTATTAGAAATCTGATGAAGTTATGTATAGTGGCTCTGGATCATGATGGCGCTGAAGTTCCTAATACTATCGAAAATAAGTCGATCGATGTTGGGCTTATTCTTGGGATTGCCTTGCAGTTATTTCCAATTGATGAATTCGAACTGCTAAATGAAATAAGCATATTATTTCCTGCTGATTCTAAAAATGAACATGAGATTATTAATAAGTAATAATCACATTGTTAACTAACCTGTTTCTAATTCTAATTTTAATAAAACGCCGACTTTGGAGGCATTTTCCAGCCCCCTGCAAGGGCAAGTGGTTTTGAGATGCTGAATTCATTTCAAGCATCTCAAAACACAACTTGCTGTTTTCTTTCGAAAACATTATTACCGATGGTTTTAATTGAAAGGGCTTGATGCCCTTTTTTTTGTTTTGCGGATATTTACGAATGTTATGTGTTGTAATTAGTTTGATCAAAATCAGCCTTGATAGGGCTGTGTAGAAATAGGATAGTATTGGCAGCCTTGGTTTTATTGTGTTAACCTCCATAAATTTGGCAGAGATTTAACTGCAATTCTCTGCCGAATTTGCAAATCTACAGAGGTGTACGTTAAAATATAAGTATTTAGATATATATTCTCATGCCTATTTAAGCACAAATGCAATTCTGTATGGACGCACAGTTTTACAGAAGTATTTAATCCTATAAGTAAATGCGCTTGTATAGCTGTATGTATGTACATACGTTTTTACAATTTTACTCTTTTACATAGGTATGCTGTTACGCATAGACATAAATGCTCCCTTATCTAAATAAGTAAATAAATAGACTTTCAGATACACTCGTATATTCATATCTAAAAACATAAATATATTTTCAAAAGAAACAGAAAAACCGAAAAAAAGAAAAAGAAAGCAATTTTACAGGACGGGATGCAGACAGGCCAAAAGGAAACGGAATAAGTCCCGAAGGGTGGTTTGTGAGGAACGAGCAAAACATTATGCCGTAGTCTTTTGGACAGGCTAAGCAAGCCCGCCCTACCTTGGTTTTCTTTTTATTATTTCTTTGATCAAAATATAAAGTCCAACACGTCCAGTTTAATAAATAAAAATAAGCAAAGAATCTCTTTTTACTACTATTTTTCAGAGTAAAACTAAATCCAGTGATACGGTTTGTCCTTACGGTTCAAATAGCAGTACATGTCTTCCCTTTTGAGTTCGGGAAAGAATTTAAGGGCATTTTCAATGGCATAGTTGGGAAGAAAGGAAATCTCGTCACGAACAGCTGTAATTACTTTTTCATGACCATAAAAACGGACGATTTCGTCAATTTGATCATGACCTCCACGCTCAATAATACGGGCAATTACCATTTTATATCCCCTGTCCCAGTCAATACTGTCGAATCTAAAATCCCAGAAGAATTTATGGTGAAGATTAGGTATATGTTTAGCTGATGCTTTCATTGTTTTTCAATAAGGTTAGTATCAAATATAAGCAATTTCTGCTGAATTACCTGCGAAAACCTCTCTTTTTATTAGAGTTAATCGGTAAATCCTGGCTTTCTGATTTAAATTTATATAAAGGATTTTTTACTGCCAGTTCCAGTCGTTTTTGGATGTTTTTCCAGTTCTGCTCTTTTTGTTTTAACATATCTACGCCTTCAAAGGTGGTAATCTTGTCATATGTATTCAGACCTATACAAGCCCAATATGGGTCTTTATTATATTTTCTCTGATAGGCTTGAAGATAGAACTTTAAGGGTTCTTGTTCAAGCATAAAGTACATATCGACAAAATCCTTGTATCTGTTACCGCTCTGATGAATTGCGTGTAGTTTCATTGCCCCAATGTCTTCATTGGAAATCATGCGGACTCCTTCAACTGTTTCCACAGAATTCAGAAGAGGATAATCATGGGTAACAATATCGACTTTTATATCATCGATGTAGGTAAGAACGGTGTTCGGGAAGAACTGGCTTTCCTCTACATTTACACCGTAAGTATTATGCAGATATTTGAGCATCATCTGCGAATCAAAATCTTTTGTCGTAAAAAGATCTATATCCACCGATAAGCGGTGTCCTAATCGTAAGGCTAGCGCCGTACCGCCGACCAGTACATGTTCTTTCAATTTTTCATCTTTCATAAGTCTTTGGAGGAGTTCCCACATCTCCCGGGTAACTGTTTCTTTGCAGAGCATAATTTCATGTTTTTCAGAAAATTAATCCTGAAAAAGGCCTGCTCTTTTAAAGTGTCTTGTGATGGCTTTACTTGACAGCGGATGCCCAATCCTAAAGGTTTAAGACTGGGTTAGGAACAAATAAGCCAAATGCTTCCAAGCACTTCCAAATTAGAGTGTAAGTACTGATTATAAGATATATTAGTTTTTAAGTAATTGAAATAAGAAGTCATGGAAAATGAAGAAAAAAAGAACCCGCATAAAGGAGGCAGACCTTCCAAAATAGATCCCGCAATCCACCGCTATTCTATCAGTCTTACTGCGGAAGAAAATGTCCGCTTCCTCACTCTTTTTGAAACATCAGGAATGCATGTAATGGCTCATTTTATTACAGCGTGTGTTTTCCAAAAAGGGATAAAAACAGTTAAGATCGATAAAGCGACAATGGATTATTATATGCGCCTGACCTCTTTTTACAGCCAGTTTAGGGCTATCGGGGTTAATTATAATCAGGTTGTTAAACTTTTGTACAGCCGTTTTTCCGATAAAAAAGCATCTGCATTTTTATACAAATTGGAAAAACAGACGACTGAAATGGCGGTATTGTGTCAAAAAATCATAATTCTGACTGAGGAATTTGAAAAAATCACCTTAAAAAATGAGGCTTAAAAATGTTTCAATATTTTTTTAAAAGCACGCCAAATACAGTCATCTAATTCCATAGAAAGTAATAAAAAGCAGAAACACTCTATTGCTTTTTAAATTTATTGTGATGCTATGAGAGTCATGGTGCATAACTAAGTTAATGATCTGTGGTATGGAGAATGTAAATAGTGAACCCTTTGAAAATGATGAAATTATATCAAAAAAACTTGAAGAGTTAGAACAAGAAAAAGAACAAAAAATCGTAAATTTATTGATTGAAATTATTGTATCATTAACATGGAAAGAATTATATGAAGAGGGCGATTAGATATTTAAGATTTAGTCAGTTGGGTCAAAGCAATGGCTCTATTGAAAGGCAGGAATTGTATACTGATCAGTACCTGCAATATAATAATATACAATTGGTAGATTCTTTTATTGACAGGGGTAAAAGTGCTAAAACTTTTGACCGTCCGGATTTTATAAAGCTTCAGGTATTTATTGCTAAGCATTATAAAACAGTGGATTACCTGCTTGTAGATCAGCTTGACCGCTTTAGCAGGGATGCAGGCGAAGCTATGAGTTTAGTCAAACAATTTCAAAAAAAATACAGTATCCAGATTATCAGCGTGACCGAAGGAATAGTCTTTGATTATGATACTCCGGGAAGTTTTTTTAGGGCGGGTTTGCAATTACTGCTTGCTGAAGAAGACAATATAAACAGGAGTATCAAAGTGCGTGGCGGTCTCTATACAGCCCGTGCAAAAGAAGGGCGTTTTCTTACCAGAGAAAAACCTTTCGGCTACAGTAAGGTCGGAGAAGGAAAACAGCGTCACCTTGAGGTAAATGAAATAGAAGCTAAAATTGTTAGACTGATTTATGATATGTTCCTGAGGGATGTGCCATTATATAAAATAAAAGAAATGGCTTACGAGGCAGGTTTTGACAGGAAAGGCAATATGGCTATTGATCGTGTACTTGCAAATCCCGTGTATGCCGGGCTTGTAAGGGTTGAGCCATTCAAGGATTTGCCGGGAGGTCTCTTTCCTGCTATTCATGAACCAATAGTTGACAAGATAACATGGACAATGGTACAGTCCAAAATGAAAAAGGCTGATAAAGTAAAAGTAACTATCGATTCTGAAATACCGTTAAGAGGTGTTGTGAAATGCCATTGTGGAGTTCCGCTTACAGGTGCGCCTTCCAGGGGTAAATCTGGTAAATATTTCTATTATTATAAATGCAAGCATTCAAAGCATAATAACATAAGTGCTATCAAAGCACATGAGCAGTTTCTGAACGCTTGTGATCTTATGAGCGTTTCTGAAAGACGAATTAAAGAAATAAGAAATAAAACTTACAGTTCAATCGAACAGGGAATCAAAGAAAACAAGAAAAAAGCAGAAGATAAAAAACATGAACTGGATGAAGTACAGCAGCGATTAAATGCAGTAGAAGAAAAATGGTTTAAGGATGAAATAAATAAAGATACCTATGAAAGATGGTATTCTACTTATTCAGATCATATATTAACACTTTCTGCTGCAATAGAAAGATTCAGTATTAATCAAGGAAAAGCCTTTGATGTTTTAGACAGGAAGCTGGATTTATTGGGTGATATTAAACACATTTATACAAAGTCAGACATTTTACAGAAACGTGAATTTGTAAACATGGTGTTCGATGGCAATTTATACTATGAACAGGGTATCTATCGAACACCTACAATGCTGGATATATTTTCACATAATGCCAGTAAAATGGAGGAAAAGGGGTATCTTATATACAAAAAAAAGAGGGATAACATTTCTGTTATCCCTCACAGTGGGCGATGAGGGGTTCGAACCCCCGACCCCCTCGGTGTAAACGAGGTGCTCTGAACCAGCTGAGCTAATCGCCCTATTACAATTCAGTGATTTTCATTACCTTATTGCGAGTGCAAATATAAGCTTGTTTTTCGCTTATCCAAAATATTTCTGCACAAATTTTAATATTTTTTCGAAAGAGTTTATATTTAATTGGTGTTTAGTTTATTAGGTTTGATAGAATTTTCAAATAAACTCCATCTTACAATATATAAACAGAGTTTATTTGAAAATTTATAATTTATTTGGATAGCGTGGGTTCATTATGGTAAATGAAATCACCATGAATGCCAGTAAAAGCTTTATTTAATCCATCAAAAAACACTTTTCTGTCCTCTTCTTTTGGCCAAGCAGTTTTTATTAATTCATCTTGTTTATCGCTGGATTTTTCTAAATCGGATAAGGAATCATAATAATAAGCTTCGAGAAAATCCCTGCTGTCAGCGCCCCAAGCATGACGATTCGGGTAATATCCTTTGATAAAAGGGTTGTTCATGGTTATTTTTTCATTAAATTCCTTCATTCCTTTTCCTTGTCCATTCAAGGACATTTGTGATTTTCTTATATAAACAATCATAGGTTGTTTTGAAGTAGGTTTGAATTCTTTAGATCCTGCAATAGAAGAGTAAATTTCATCGGAATGCATTTTGGAATAATAAGTGTTGTGTTTATCAAAAAAATCCTTTCTGATTTTTTCGTCTGGCCAACCTTTTTTAATTAATTCATTAGAAACATCATTAGACTTTTCGATGTCTTCCCAGGTTTTAAAGACGGAAACCTGTAAAACCTCAGAACTGTTTTCTGTATAATAATGATTAAGAATTTCGGAGCCAATAATTAAATCGTTCTTGCTGGTAACTTTATCAAAATACTCTTGTTCAGTTTGTTTCCATTCTTTCCTATCCGTATCCAGATTCCTGTGTAATGTAGTTACTGTAATAAATATAGGTTTTGGGTCTTCTTGAGCAAACATTCCGATGCTTGACAGGAATGTTAAAATTAACAGTCTCAATACTAAATTGTCTTTCTTTTTCATAATAGTTTAAGGATTAAGTGAGTAATAAATAAAATTAGTCACATAAATTTAACTAATTATGAGTCAATTAGTTGCGGAGATAAACAATTTATTTTTGAAGGTAATTATTGCTCAAAGTTAAATCCCTTTATTTAAAGGCAATTCAGCCACTACAAACGTACTGCCGCCAATAAAGATAAAATCATTTTTTGTAGAATTATTCTTAGAATATACGTAAGCGTCTGTTACAGAGCGGTATGTGTTTCCGTTAAGATGGTATTTTTTTGCTTTTTCTTGTAAAATGGCAGCGTCTAAACCACGGGGAATATTTGGTTTACAGAAATAATAAATTGCATTTTTTGGAAATAAAGGTAAAACTTCGTCCAAATCTTTGTCATTTACCATTCCAAGTACAATATGTAGTTTTTCGAACGTTTCTTTTTGAATTTGGTTCATGACAATCTCTAATCCGTTCTTGTTGTGTGCGGTGTCACAAATAACTTTAGGGGATTCGCCTAGTTGTTGCCATCTTCCTTGAAGTCCTGTGTTTTTTACAACCAGGAGTAAACCAGATTTGATATCTTCCTGGAAGACTTTAAATTCTTTTTGCGCATTTAAAATAGCAATTGTTTGTATCGCGGTTTTTTTATTGTGCAGCTGATAATCGCCAATTAAATCCGAAGGATAGGTTTCTGAAACCAATTCAGAAGCAAAGTAGATTGCTGAATTGCATTCTTTGGCTTTCGCCAAAAAAACGGGCTTGGTTTCAGTAGTATATTCTCCAATCACTACCGGAATGTTTGGTTTTATGATTCCCGCTTTTTCAAAAGCAACTGATTCCAGTGTGTTGCCAAGAAATTGGGTATGATCCAACCCAATATTCGTTATAACGGATACAAGTGGCGTAATGACATTGGTAGCGTCTAATCTTCCGCCCATTCCAACTTCTATAATGGCGATGTCCACTTTTTCTTTTGCAAAATAATCAAAAGCCAATCCAACAGTCATTTCGAAGAAACTCATGTCGTTTGCTTCAAAAAAATCTTTATGCTTATTGGTGAAATCAGTAACAAATGCTTCAGAAATTTCAATTCCGTTAATTTTGATGCGCTCCCGGAAATCTTTTAAATGAGGCGAAGTATACAATCCCACTTTATAGCCCGCTTCCTGAAGTATAGAAGCTAGCATGTGTGAGGTAGAACCTTTTCCATTAGTTCCTGCAACATGAATGCATTTTATTTTTTCTTGAGGATTGTCAAGATGATCTATTAGTAAATGCGTGTTGGTTAAATCTTTTTTATAGGCCGAAGCGCCCTGAAGTTGGTACATCGGAAGTTGATTAAACAGCCAATTTATAGTTTCCTGATAGTTCATTTTTGAATAAAATAGTCGTTGTTTAAAATATTTTTCGATTTTTTTAGTTTAATAGTACATCGAAAAGTATCTTTATTGCAAAATTGAAATAATTTTTAGAATTAATGAGTAAAAATCAATAATAATATATGTTTAGTTTTATACAATTACAGGCCGACACTATTGCTAATGCTGCGTCAAACGTAGTAATCGAGAAAATTGCTCCAAATACTGAAATCTCTGTTTTGGAATTTATTTTAAAAGGAGGGTTCTTCTTAATCCCAATTTCAATCTTATTATTCTATACTTTTTATTTAATTATAGAACGTACTTTGTATATTAATAGAGCATCTAAAATGGATCATCGATTGATGTTAGATGTCAGAGATAATCTAAATTCAGGTAATCTGGAATTGGCTCGATCCATAGCCGAAAGAAGCAACACGTCTTCCGGGAACATTATTAAAGAAGGAATACTTGTTATTGGTAGACCTATTGCCGAGATTGAATCTAATATGGATCGCGCTGCAGACATTGAAATTGGAGAAATGGAGAAACATTTGGGACAATTAGGTCTTATTGCAGGGATTGCGCCTACATTAGGATTTATTGGAACTATTTCTGGAGTAATTAAAATATTTTATAGCATTTCAGTTACTGAAAATATTAGTATTGGTAATATTTCTGGAGGTTTATATGAGAAAATGATCAGTAGCGGTTCTGGGTTGTTAGTTGGTATTATTGCGTATAGCGCGTACCATTTATTAAACGGAAAAATTGATAATTTTGCTTTAAAAATTCAAAAACAGATACTGGAATTCGTAAATATTATTCAAAGATCGTAACATGTCTATAAAACGAAAAAGAAGATTTCATGCCGAAGTGGCTACTTCGTCATTAAGTGATATTATGTTTTTCTTGTTGTTGTTTTTTCTGATTATATCCACTTTGGCTAATCCAAATGTTATAAAAATGACATTGCCAAAAGCAAAAGCTAATGAGAAAACGAACAAACAATACATCAGTTTGTCTGTTACCGAAGACAAGAAGTTCTATATCGACAAGCAATCGGTAGCATTTGAGGAGTTAGAAACAACTTTAATGTCTAAAATGAATAGTGAAAAGGATCAAACCGTTGTGGTGAGAATCCCGTTTAATTTGCAAGTCCAGGATTTAGTTGATGTATTGCAAATAGGAGTAAAAAATAATTTGAAGTTTGTGATTGCCACCAGTCCAAAATAAGTGTCATTGCGAGTTTTTACGAAGCAATTTCATTATTTGGGCGTGACCACAATAGAAAAAGGGGCTAATCAGCATAAAGTTGATTAGCCCCTTTTTCTATTGCGGTCGGGCTATCCGCAGTACTTCGGTACTTGCTCCTATCCCTCACGCAAATCCCGAAACCACTGAATTCTTGGGCAAACAGAAAAAATAAAAACGCCTCGATAATTTGATTCTGTATTTATTTTTTAATTCAAATTGAAATTATAAACAATCTTTCCCACTTGTTTTTCTGGGGCATCACTGCTGGCATCCCATTTCGTATTCATCGCCGCGATTCTTGCTTGGTCTAATAAACATCTTGCAGTATTCGTTGTTCCTTTTATGCCGGCAATTGCATTTATTGTTCGTCCATTTCTATCTACAGAAACTTCTACAACAACTTTCCCTTCTTCATTACAAGTGTATTTTGGTGCTGGTTTCGAAACTGCTTTTCTGTTTCCCAGAGAGTAACCAGTACCGCCGCCAGAGCCACTTCCGCTTCCTCCACCGCTACCGGAGCCGTATCCGCTTCCAGTTCCTATTCCGGTTCCTGTGCCATTTCCACCACCTGTTCCGCCCCCGGAACCTCCAGTTCCATAATAGCCATTAGAACTTAAACTTCCGTTTGATTTTCCTTTATTACCAGCTGCTTTGTCATCGCCATCACCGCCTTTATTGGAACCTTTTAGAATGCTGGATAATGCATCATTTGTATTGTTGGAAACTTTAGGTTTTACAACCACCGGTTTTGGTTTCTCTTTTACAACAATAATAGGTTTTGTAGTTTTTTCTTTTTGGGGAATGACAACACTTTCTTCGGTGCTGTTTTCCTGCGATAAAATAGCTTCGTCAGGAGTTGCTTTTGCTGGCGTTTGTCTCGTTTGGTTTTTAACTTGCAAAACTTCACTTTTATAATTCAAACCAGAACCAAGATCGCTGTCTCCGAAATTCACGGTAACGCCTCCGCCACCTCCTCCGCCTGCAAGTTCAGCCAAGTTTGCTGGTGGCCAAAATCGGATGAAAAATAAAATTAACAACATTGTAGCATACAAAAGAATGGATATTACTAAAGATTTCTTTTGGTCTGATGAAATGGTGGAACTCATTTGTATTTTAAATTTAAAAAAGTGTATTACTAAAAAACGTTGAAAAGTACTAAAAATTGTCAAGAGTAAAAAGCTACTGGGAGAATATAAATAAGATTGCTTTTATTTAAAACTGAGAATAAGAAAAAGGGATTAAATAGATTTTGAATAATCTACTTAATCCCAGTTCCAATATGTTTATGAATGCTATATTTTAAGTAAGTTGTTTCAAAGCAATTTCAAAGGCAGTAGCACTAATGTTTGTTTTGCTTGGATTCAAATCATGTGCTTTTTCGATTGCTTTTTTAATCGTTTCCGATGTGTCTTGAAAGATAGCTTCATCGGTCATTTGCACTTTCTTTTCCATGAAATAAGCAAAAACGCGAGCCATTCCACAATTAGAAATAAAGTCAGGAATTAAGCTTACTTTATGATCTACATCTTCCATAATTGGACCGAAAAATATTTCTTTGTCGGCAAAAGGAACATTCGCGCCACATGAAATTACTTCAAGACCATTGGCAATCAAACTGTCAATTTGAGATTGAGCCACTAATCTGGAAGCTGCGCAAGGAGTGAATATTTCAGCGCCGATTGTCCAGATTTTTTGGTTGATTTCTTCAAAAGGAATCATATTTTCGACAACCAGTTTGTTTCCGTCTTTAGCAAGGAATAATGTTTTTATTTCTTCGAAAGTAAAACCTTCTTCATTTATCAATCCGCCATCTCTGTCAATGATGCCGATGATTTTTGCTCCCATTTCTGCCAGATAAAATGCTGCTGCAGAACCTACATTTCCAAAACCTTGGACAATGGCTTTCTTGCCTTTTACATCTCCGCCATAAATAGTATAATAATTACGAACTGCTTCGGCAACGCCAAAACCGGTAATCATGTCTGCAATGGTATATTTTCGAGAAACATCTGGAGAGAATTTCGGATTCTCGATTACTTTAACCACACCTTGACGCAATTGACCAATTCTGTTGATTTTATCCGCTTCGGTAGGTTTGAAATGTCCGTTAAAAACACCTTCTTGTGGGTGCCAAACGCCACATTCTTCTGTCATGGGGATTACTTCATGAATTTCATCCACATTCAAATCACCCCCGGTTCCGTAATAACTTTTTAATAACGGAGAAACCGCTTTGTACCAACGTTGTAAAACGCCTTTTTTTCTGGGATCATTTGGGTCAAAATTAATTCCCGATTTAGCACCGCCAATAGCAGGTCCTGAAACCGAAAATTTCACTTCCATTGTTTTTGCCAAAGACAAAACTTCATTCATATCCAATCCTTTTCTCATACGAGTTCCACCGCCAGCAGCGCCACCACGAAGAGAATTAATTACAGTCCAACCTTCAGCTTCGGTTTCAGCATCTTTCCAATGGAAAACTATCTCAGGTTCTTTATTTTCGAATTTCTTTAATAAATCTTTCATTTATTGCGATATGTTTAATTTTGACAAATATAAAAAATAGAATAATGCGAATTATGTATTTTTAATATTATTTTGAGTAATAAACATTTCCAGAGCTGTGATCCATTTTAGCACCCGTAACACTGCTCAAAACATTGATTTCTCCTCGCAATTTTAATACCCCAAGCAGAGCAAAAATCAACGCTTCTTTGAATTCCAGAATTTTAGCTGACGGAATTATGATTTCCATTTCCGGTAAATAGGACTGAATACGTTCCATAAGAAAATCATTGTAGGCGCCACCGCCGGTTATATAAAGACTTCCGTTTTTATTAGGTAAAGCCAAAGCAATCTGTAGTGCTACATGTTCAGTGAACGTGCATAATTTGTCTTCAATAGTAATTTCGAAACTTTCGATTAAAGGCAAAACGGTTTCTTTTACAAATTCAAAACCCAGTGATTTAGGATATTTTTTTTGGTAAAAATCTAAAGCATTTAATTCCTGTAGCAAGTTAGTGTCGATTTTTCCAGTTCTAGAAATGATGCCTTTATCATCATAATCGAATCCCAATTGATTGGCGTAAAAATTCAAAACGGTATTTACCGGTGAGATATCAAAGGCGATTCGTTGCTCGTCTTGTTCAAAAGATACATTCGAAAAACCACCTAAATTCATGCAATAATCGTATGCAGGAAATAATATTCGGTCGCCAATAGGAACCAAAGGTGCACCTTGACCGCCAAGTTGAACATCTTGTACTCTAAAATCGCAGACTACCGTTTGCTTAATTAAAGAAGCGATTTCGGGTAAATTACCAATTTGAAGTGTAAACCCATGCTGTGGTTGATGTAAAATAGTGTGGCCATGCGAACAGACGGCATCCAGGTTTTCAATTTTATGTTTTTTGATAAAAGCTGTAATAATCAAAGCGAGAAGTTGTGTATAGTCTTGATTTAATTTTTCGAGCTGTACCTTAGAATAATCCACCGCAGATTTTAGGCTTTGTATCCGATTTGAACTATAGGCTGTCGTTTCGCTTTCAAGAATTTCAAAAGCCCATTTATTGTCCTTTACACTAAATCTAATGTGTGCTAAATCAACACCATCAAGCGAAGTTCCTGACATTACTCCGATAACGTTATAGTAATCTTCTTTCATTGAGCTAATTTCTAAATCAAAATTGATAATTTCATAATATTAAAGTATCTTTGAATACTTTTTTTAAATAAAAAGTAGTTTAATAGGTGTAATTTATAACAATAATCAACTTTGTGGTGAAAAGTAAAAAATATAAAAAATTTTCTAAAGCTGTAAATTTAAGGATTGTAATTGAGTAATTTTACTTTTATTTGTAGAGTTAAAATTTTAATAAAAAACAAAATATAGTTATGGATTTTAATCTAACCGAAGAGCAGTTAATGATTCAGCAAGCAGCTAAAGATTTTGCTCAAAACGAATTATTGCCGGGTGTTATTGAAAGAGACGAATTCTCTAAATTTCCAACGGAGCAGGTAAAAAAAATGGCGGAACTTGGTTTTTTAGGAATGATGGTTGACCCTAAATATGGCGGTTCCGGATTGGACAGCGTTTCTTATGTCTTGGCGATTACTGAAATTGCTAAAATAGATGCGTCTTCAGCTGTTATAATGTCTGTAAATAACTCTTTGGTTTGTGCAGGTTTAGAAAAGTATTGCAACGAAGAACAAAAAATGAAATATTTAGTTCCTCTTGCCAAAGGAGACGTAATTGGTGCTTTTTGCTTGTCTGAGCCTGAAGCAGGTTCCGATGCGACTTCACAAAAAACAACTGCAATCGATAAAGGAGATTATTATTTATTGAATGGAACTAAGAACTGGATTACTAATGGATCTTCAGCATCTACTTATATTGTAATTGCTCAAACTGATGTTGAAAAGGGACATAAAGGTATTAATGCATTTATAGTTGAAAAAGGTTGGGCTGGTTTTGATATTGGTCCAAAAGAGAAAAAAATGGGAATTCGTGGTTCGGATACGCATTCCTTAATGTTTAATGACGTTAAAGTACCAAAGGAAAACCGAATTGGAGCAGATGGATTTGGATTTAATTTTGCGATGAGTGTACTAAACGGTGGAAGAATAGGGATTGCTTCTCAAGCTTTAGGTATTGCGACCGGTGCATATGAGTTGGCCTTAAAATATTCTCAAGTGCGTAAAGCTTTTGGAAAAGAAATTTTCAAACATCAGGCGATTGCTTTTAAATTAGCCGATATGGCTACTCAAATTATGGCTGCCAGAATGTTGTGTTTTAAAGCTGCGTCTGAAAAAGACTTGGGAATGGATATTTCTCAATCTGGAGCAATGGCGAAATTGTTTGCTTCCCAAACGGCTATGGATACGGCTATTGAAGCAGTTCAAATTCATGGTGGAAACGGCTATGTTGCCGAGTATCATGTGGAACGTATGATGCGCGATGCCAAAATCACTCAAATATATGAGGGAACTTCTGAAATTCAGCGTATTGTGATTTCAAGAACATTAGTTTCATAAATAAAATTGTATTAAATTTTCAAACCCTTTCAAGTCTTGATTTGAAAGGGTTTTGTTTTTTAAGTCATTTTTTTAATACATTTACTGAAAGAATTACTTTCATGTACGAAGATTTAAAATATTGGTATTTGCGCGATCACAAATTGTTTCGAACATTGAGTTTTGGACAAATCAAACAATTGTGTATTATTACTGGTTTTAAAAAAGCGAAAAAAGGCGAAATTATTTATTTTTCTTCTTTAGATGTGCCAAGGATTTTTCTGCTGAAAAAAGGGAATATCAAAATTGTAGCAGTTGATGAAGAAGGAAATGAAACGATAAAAGATATTATTCAAAAAGGAGATTTATTCGGGGAACTGACTTTAGAAACCGATGATCAAACGAATGAATACGCTAAAGTGCTTTCTGATGACGTGGCTATATGTAGCTTTCTAATGGCTGACTTTGAAGATCTATTGTTGCGAAATCCGAGTTTGGCACTTTCTTATACCAAATTTGTAGGTTTAAAAATGAAACGTATCAAGAACAGTTATTCTAATTTGATTTCTAAGGATGCAAAAACCAGATTGTTTCAGTTTCTAAAAGATTGGGCTGAAAAAGAAGGTAAAAGAGTGGACAATAAAGTAGTGATTGAAAATTATCTGACACAAAATGATATTGCGCAGATTATTTGTACTTCAAGACAGACTGCGACTCAATTGCTCAATGAAATGGAAACTAACGGGACGCTGATTTATAACCGGAAAGAAATCGTTATCTCGGATATTTCAAAACTGTAGTTTCAATTATTTCGTACGTATTGTAAACTACCTGACAAATGTTTTTTTTGATTCTAAATATCTTTGTTTAAGAAATAAACGAAGTATCATTTTTAAATTAAAACACAATGAAATCCAAAATTCAAGAACACAAAAAAAATAGTTTTAAACTTGGAAGTAAAAAACAGATTCTTTGTCTATTGGTTATTTTTATTTCGCTGACAACAGTTGCACAGACTGAAAATAGTCGATTAACTCATTTTAATTTAGAACATAAAGTTGCCTTACAAGGGTATGATCCTGTAGCTTATTTTAAACAAGGGAAAGCCGTAAAGGGAAAAAAAGAACTAGCAGTAACATACGAAGGGGTGACGTATAATTTTTCAATGCCTATAAATAGAGCGTATTTCTTAAAAAACCCTTTGAAATATGAACCCCAATTTGGGGGTTGGTGTGCTTATGCGATGGGGGATTCAGGAGAAAAAGTGGAGATAAACCCACAAACTTTTAAAATTGTTGACGAAAAATTATATTTATTTTATAATGCTTATTTCAATAATACAGTGAAAAGTTGGAATAAAGACCAAGCCAATTTAAAGTCAAAAGCAGAGAGTAATTGGAAAAAAACAATCAAATAAAACAGTAATCATGAAAATAAGTATTTTATCTTGGATTTTAAGAGTTGCAGTTGCAGTAATTTTATCACAAACGTTATATTTTAAATTTACTGGTGCCGAGGAAAGTATTTATATTTTTACTGCTTTGGGAGTGGAACCTTATGGAAGAATTGGTACCGGAATTTTAGAATTGATTACTGTAATTCTAATTTTAGTGCCCAGAACTACATTGCTGGGGGCATTATTGGGTTCTGTAATAATGGTAGGCGCCATTCTTTCCCATCTTTTTGTTCTGGGAATTGAAATGAATGGTGATGGTGGAACGCTATTTGCGTTGGCTCACATAACCTTATTTAGTTGTCTTACTTTAATTTTTTTAAATAGAGATAAACTACCAAATTTATTAAAATTAAAACTATAATATGCTGATACCTTCTATTAAAAATAGTCTAAACGAATTGATTGATTTGCTCCATCAATTGTCGAAAAAGGATTACTCAAATCCATGTGTTGAATTGAGTAATGCCAGTATAGGTGAACACACAAGGCATATTATCGAAATGTTTCAATGTCTCGAAAACCAATACGATTTAGGGATTGTGAATTACGATAAAAGAGAACGTAATGTGTTAATTCAAACTGATACGAATTATGCGATTGATCATATTTTAGAAATTAAAAATAATCTTGAAAAAGAGAATAAAAATATCGATTTGAAACAAGTGATTGACGGTGAAGAAATCCGAATTCAAAGTAATTATTATAGAGAATTGCTTTATAATTTAGAACATTGCATTCATCATCAGGCACTGATAAAAGTGGCTATTTTAAAATGTGAAAATATCACGGTCGATGAGAATTTTGGAGTTGCCCGTTCTACAATTGAATACAGGAATCAATGTGCACAGTAAGTTTTGTCCATGTCCATGATAGGATTATCATTACCTCAAATCGAGATGAAAAAATAATTAGACCCTCAGCAATACCGCCAAGGGATTATACTATAAACGGTAAGAATGTCATTTTTCCAAAAGATCCAAAAGCTGGTGGAACTTGGTTTGTTGTCGATGCAAATGGAACTGTTTTGGTTTTGTTAAATGGCGCTGACGAAAAACACAGAGTAGTGCTCCCTTACAGAAAAAGTCGCGGTCTAATTGTGCTAGAGATTATTAGCAGCTTATCGCCAAAGGATTTTTGGAACGAAATTGATTTGGAAAATATGGAACCTTTTACATTGGTTTTATTTCAAAATAAGGAACTTTTTCAATTGCGATGGAATGGGAATCAGAAAAAAATGACTCTTTTAGATAGTCATAAAAATCATATTTGGTCGTCTTCAACCCTGTATCCAGCTGTAATTCGGGAGAAACGTACAAATTGGTTTTATACTTTTTTGGATGTAAATCCTGAAATATCAGAAACAGAGATGCTTCATTTTCATCGCTATACCGAAGATAAAAATCAGGAAAACGGATTGGTTATCAATCGAAATGACGAAATGAAAACCTTGAGTATTACGCAATCTGTAATCGAAAAAAATAAAGTTGCTATCTTGCATTGCGATTTGATTGCACAAGAAGAGTACAAGACATCATTTATAACTATTTAAAATTTTCTCAATTGAAATTACTTTTTCATAAGATTACGCATTGGGAATATTGGCCGTTTCAGATAGTTTATATTCCAATTTATTTTCTTTGGGCATTTTATTCACTTAAAGCAAAATCGATTTTTTTCTTTAATGCGGTTAATCCAACGATAAAAAACGGAGGATTTATGATGGAGTCCAAAAAAGCAATTTACGATTTGATTCCACAACGGTATTATCCCAAAACTGAACTCATAATCGAAGGAACTTCACTGGAAGAAATTCTAAAAATAATGGAATTTTCAGGAATAAATTATCCACTGATTGCAAAACCTGATATTGGTTTGCGTGGTTCCGGAGTCAAGAAAATAGATACAATCACCGACTTAAAAAGATACGCTGAAAAGGCGAATTTTGATTATATAGTACAAGATTTAATTCCTTTCGAAAATGAAGTTGGCATTTTTTACGTACGTTATCCACATGAGAAAACGGGTAAAATTACAGGGATAGTTTCCAAAGAATTTCTGATAATTACAGGAGATGGAATTGCAACTATTGAACAGTTAATCAAGAAAAACCCGCGTTACGAATTGCAACTTAAAGTTTTACAACAAGAATACGGTAAGAAATTATTTGAAATTCTTGCAAAAGGAGAAAAACTAAATTTGGTTCCATACGGGAATCATGCACGAGGTGCAAAATTTATTG
Source organism: Flavobacterium esculini (assembly GCF_048284325.1). NCBI lineage: Bacteria > Pseudomonadati > Bacteroidota > Flavobacteriia > Flavobacteriales > Flavobacteriaceae > Flavobacterium > Flavobacterium esculini. The sequence goes on from NZ_JBLVPI010000007.1 coordinate 21,938, forward strand.
ATGGAAGCCATTGGATAACCCCAAAATTAACTGAAACCATTAATGAAATGTGTTTGCAAATTCCGGGATTCTATTTTGGAAGATTGGATGTTATGTACACTACTTTCGAAGATTTGGAACAAGGAAAAAATTGCGCTATTGTGGAGTTGAATGGAGCTGCGAGTGAACCCACGCATATCTATGATCCAAAACATTCGTTGCTATTTGCTTGGAAAGAACTTGCCCGACATATTACGTATATGTATGAAATAAGTGTTGAAAATCATAAAGCTGGAAATACGTATTTGTCCCACAAGGAAGGAATGAAAGAATATCGTTTACATTTAGAGCAAAGCAAAAGAATTATAAATTTCTAATAAAATGAAAATTATAAAAAATATTCTCGTTGGTTTCTTAGTGAGTTTTATAGGCTCAGTTCCACTGGGATATTTAAATATTATTGGATTCGAAATTTATACTGAATTAGGAATTAATAGTTTGATTTTTTATTTGTTGGGCGTTATTTCGGTTGAGGTTTTTGTAATTTACTTCACGTTGATTTTTGCGAATCAATTGGTAAATAATAAAAAATTGATGAAAATAATTGATTTTTTTGCGGTCTTTTTTTTGCTGTTTTTAGGGTATTCTTTTTATGCGCATTCGAATCAAGCAGTAGGAAATCATAATGATTTAGAAAGATTTGTAAAGTATTCGCCTTTTCTTATCGGTGTTTTTTTGAATGGTATCAATTTCCTGCAAGTGCCATTCTGGACAGGATGGAATCTCTATTTGATTAATGGAAATTATATTGCCATTGAAAAAAGACTCAAATACTATTATGTTTTTGGGACTTTAGTTGGGACTTTTTTTGGTATGTTAGCTTTGGTAACTATTCTAAATTTGTTTTCCCAAAACACAGCGAGTTTCTCAAGATATATAGTACCTGTAATTATTCCGTTATTTTTTGTAGTTTTAGCTTTCATTCAAATGTACACCGTCTACAAAAAATATTATAAGAAATAAGATTTTGATTCTATTAATAAAATAAGATTGCTCCTTTTAACCAAAGAATTATTGACTATGAAAAACACCTTTTTACTGCTACCGTTCGTTCTATTCGGTTGTGTACGAAATTCTCCTATCACAGCACAAGCCACAAACGATACCCGATTAAAACTAATTGAAGCAGAATATAAAGTCAAAGAGAGTGATGTTGCAGAAACATTGAAATACTTGACTTCGGATGAATTGGAAGGCAGAGAAACCGGGACAAAAGGAATGGTCAAAGCGGCAGATTATTTGGAACAGTTTTTCAAAGACAATAATGTCAAACCTTATTTTTCCACGTATCGCGATACGTTGTCTAATTTCAAAGTACCCGCTTTTAATATCGTAGGTTTTGTTGAAGGAAATGATCCTGTGCTAAAAAAAGAATTCGTTATTATTAGCGGGCATTATGATCATATTGGAATTGATAAAAAAGGAGTAAATGGAGATTTTATAAATAATGGTGCCAATGATGATGCTTCGGGAACAACCGCAGTTGCTGAAATAGCGAAATATTTCAGTAGTGCTAAAAACAATAAAAGAAGCATTCTTTTTGTATTCTTTGCTGGTGAAGAAAAGGGATTGTTGGGCTCTAAACATTTAGCCAAAAAGCTGAAAGCTCAAAACTTTAATTTGTACGCGCAATTCAATATTGAGATGATAGGTGTGCCAATGAAAAGGGATTATCTGGCGTATATTACCGGTTTTGACAAGTCGAATATGGCGGGTAAAATCAATGAATATACAGGAAAAAACACGATTGGTTTTCTACCAAAAGAAGCTGAATATCAATTATTTTACAGATCAGATAATTATTCTTTTTACAATGTTTTCAAGGTTCCGTGCCAGTCTGTGAGTACTTTCGATTTTGAAAATTTCGAATTTTACCATCATGTTTCAGATGAATTCAAAGCCATGGATTTACCTCACATGACTTCGTTTATTCAGGAATTATTACCTGCCGTAACGCAAATGGCCAATACGCTAACACATGAAATTCATATGAATTAACGAATAGAAACAGGCTGATTCATATCATAAGCCAAAATAAAATAGTTGTTATTGTTGAATTGAAAATCACCAATAATAGACCAATTTAGTTTTTCTGTATGCGCTTTTGTCGATGGTATATTAGTTTTGTTAATGAAAGTCAAAGCCAATGGATGTTTTTTAACAACGTGTTTTCTCATGAATTCAAAAAGAGGCGTTATCAATCCTTTTCCTCTGTATTTTTTATCGATGCAAATAGGACCGTATTGAAAGCTATTGGTTGTAGTAATGTCGAAATCTAAAAATTTAAGATCAGGTAATAGCGTAATCATGTAATTGAATATGGGCCATTGATTGAAAAAATCCCAGCTTCCAGAAAATATGTAGGCAATGGTTTTATTATTGTCTTTAGCAAGAAATAAGCCTTGTTGTTCTATTACTTCAGTTAATTGGGGAATTGTAAACGGTGTGGTAACAAAGCCAAATTCTTTTTCCTCTTCAGATAAGTTAGAGACAAGGTATAATTCCTGTAATGCTAATACTCCATCAATATCACTCAATTTTGCTACTTCAAATTGTATGTTTGCTATCATTTTATGCTACTTCAAATTGTATTTTGTTTTGGCAAAATTAAACAAAATTATAGAAAACCTTATTTTTATATTCGAAACAATACCTACGGCTAAAATGATGTTTTTTTTAGTGTTTTTGTTTATTTTTGCTACATGAAAAATATTATTATTACAGGAACGAGCAGAGGTATAGGATATGAGTTGGCATTGCAATTTGCCAAGGCTGGACATCAGGTTCTGGCTATTTCCAGAAAAATTCCTCAAAGCTTATTAGGGAATGAAAATATCACTTGTCTTTCGGTTGATTTGTCTCATGAGTCCGAATTGGAAAAAGTTCAAGATTTTCTTTCTAAATCTTGGAAACAAATTGATGCTGTCGTTCATAATGCAGGAAGTTTATTGTTGAAACCCTTTTCAGAAACGTCACAGGAAGATTTTGAAAATATCTATAAAGTCAATGTTTTTGGGGTTGCTAATTTGACCCGAATTTGCTTGCCTTATTTACAAAAAGGAAGCCATGTCGTAACGATAAGTTCTATGGGCGGAATTCAGGGAAGTTTAAAGTTTGCCGGACTTGCAGCTTACAGTTCAAGTAAAGGCGCAGTTATTACACTGTCAGAGTTATTAGCAGAGGAATATAAAGAGCGGGGCATTGCTTTTAATGTTTTGGCATTAGGTTCGGTTCAAACAGAAATGTTGGCGGAAGCTTTTCCGGGCTATCAAGCGCCTATTTCTGCAAGCGAAATGGCAGATTATATTTTTAATTTTACGTTGACGGGAAATAAATATTTCAACGGAAAAGTGTTGCAAGTGTCTTCTACAAATCCGTAAGAGTTATAAATTATGAGCGAAACACTTTCAAGATACATACCGGAACATGCCGTAAAACCAGTTTTTGAACTAATTGTGGACCATCAAGTACATCTTAAGATTGTAAACGAGCGTCAAACCCGTCATGGTGATTATCGAAAAGGCTTGAATGGCAAGCATGAAATCACGGTAAATTCAAACCTGAATAAATACAAGTTTTTGATTACGCTTATTCATGAAATTTCGCATTTGGTTGCGTTTGAGAAATTTGGGCGACATATTAAACCTCATGGAAACGAGTGGAAGTATTCCTTTCAACGGTTGATGATTCCCTATATTCGTCCGGAGATTTTTCCAAATCATTTGTTGCCGTTGTTGGCTCGACATTTTAAAAACCCAACAGCCAGTAGCGATACCGATGCGACTTTGGCATTGGCCTTGAAACAATTTGACCAACAAAATGATAAAAATTATGTATTTGAAATTCCGTATGGCAGTGTTTTCCGAATCCAAAACGGAAAGATTTTCAAGAAAATAGCGATTAGAACCAAACGTTTTGAATGCCTTGAAATAAGTTCTGGGAAAACGTATTTATTCAACCCTAATGCAGAGGTAGAGTTATTGAAAACCAGTTAAATTTTTTTAAAAAAATTATTCTTTCAAATAAGCTTCCCGTACTTTTTTGAATAAATTCGAAGAATAAACAAAGGCTACAACAGCTTCATTATCGGTTCTGAAAATTTCTTCCTTCGTACCTTCCCAAGCTTTTAAACCATCTTTTAAGAACAAGATTTTCTCTCCAATTTCCATAACGGAGTTCATATCGTGCGTGTTTATAACCGTAGTGATATTGTATTCTTCCGTGATTTCTTTAATAAGATTATCAATTAAAATAGCCGTGTTTGGGTCTAAACCGGAGTTGGGTTCATCACAAAAAAGATACTTTGGGTTGTTTACAATAGCGCGAGCAATGGCTACCCTTTTTTGCATACCTCCTGAAATCTCCGATGGTAATTTTTTATGCGCGTCAGTAAGGTTGACTCTTTTTAGTACAAAGTCAACACGCTGCTGAATTTTTGCTCTATTGTCTTTGGTGAACATTTTTAACGGAAAGCCAACATTTTCAGCTACAGTCATGGAGTCAAATAAAGCACTTCCTTGGAAAACCATTCCTATTTCAGTTCGTAAATCTCGTTTGTCATCGGGAGTTAATTCAGAATAAATTCTACCATCAAATGAAATCGTTCCTGATTCTGGGGTATGAATGCCTAAAAGACTTTTAAGCAAAACCGTTTTTCCAGATCCGCTTTGTCCAATAATCAAATTTGTTTTTCCAGTTTCAAAAACCGTCGAAACTCCTTTAAGAATTTTGATACCGCCAAATGATTTTTCTATGTTTTGTACTTCTATCATGAGCCAAGTAACAATTGTGTTAATATATAATTGAATAGTATTATCGAAACCGATGTCCAAACAAAGGCGACCGTACTGGCTTTACCCACTTCAAGTGCGCCACCTTTCATGTAATACCCATGAAAAGAAGGGATTGTGGCTAATAACATCGCAAATATTAATGTTTTAATGAAAGCATACACGATATGAAACGGAATGAATTCCATCTGGGCACCGTTTATAAATTCCGAACTTGATGTAAAACCGCCATAAACACCAGCCATCCAGCCGCCCAAAACTCCTAGAAACATGGCGATCCCAATAAGGAATGGGTACAATAATAAAGCGATAATTTTTGGAAAAACCAAATAGTTTAAAGAGTTGACTCCCATCACTTCCAGTGCGTCAATCTGTTCTGTAACTCGCATGGTTCCTATGCTTGACGTAATAAAAGAACCCATTTTTCCTGCCATAATCACTGAGATAAACGTAGGTGCAAATTCTAATATTACAGATTGTCGAGTGGCAAAACCAATAAGATATTTTGGGATTAAAGGATTAGTTAAATTTAATGCCGTTTGAATGGCAACAACACCTCCAACAAAGAATGAGATGAAAGCCACAATACCAAGGGAGCCAATAATTAAATCATCAATTTCCTTGAAAATTAGATTTCTCATCACGGACCATTTCGTCTGTTTATTGAAAATTTCTTTCAGCATTAAGAAGTATCTTCCTATCTGCGTTATATATCGAATGAGCATCATAGTTTTGCGATTATGGGCTAAATTAAGGATTAGTTAGCAGTTTATACTTTACCGTTTATACTTTTTTGATTGCGGAACCTAAAAAAGCTTTTCTTTCATTTTCTTTAAACGATACTTTCGAATGAATTTTGCTTGTTCTGCCGTTACCAATAAAGGAGTTTTTGCTGCTTTGGCTTTCCAAAAACCTTTAATGTAATCCAAAAAAAGTAAAGGTTTTTTCTTCATCATTGCCAGTTTTGCTGAAGCAATCGATGTGATTAAAAATCCGTAACCCAAAGTGTAAAATGCTTCGCCTTGTTTGTAACGGGCTGTTTTGTTATAATTAGCACCTGTAGGTTTTAAATGTTTTACGATTAGTGAGGCATCGGTAACTACTTTCCATCCGTAAAATTTTGACAATAATTCATCAACAGTATCCCAACCCATAGCCGGTTTTAAATTGCCTATTTGTTGAAAACATGCTTTTCTATACGCCTTGAATGCGCCACGAATATGGTCTTTATCGGTTAGGTTTTCCAGGATCCAGTCACCATTTTTTTCGATGTAGGCAAATCCGCCAGCCATTCCTATCGTTGCATCTTTTTCGAAAATGTTTAGAACGGTCTCAAAATAATTGTTAGGTAGAATTAAGTCGGCATCCAGTTTTACGATTACATCATAGTCTTCATCCAATTTTTCAAAGCCTTTGTGAAAAGCCTGTATGACTTTGCTTCCGGGTAAATGTATGGCGCTTGAAGTTTTGTTTACTAAAGTGATAAACGGATTTTCTTTGGCGAAAGCTGTAACAATTTCGGCAGTTTTATCAGTAGAATTGTCATTGACAACAACCACTTTTTTAGGTAAAACGGTTTGAGAAATCAAAGATTCCAAAGTTAAAGCAATAAATGCTTCTTCGTTATGAGCCGGAATAACAATGTAATACTTCATTTTTCTTGAGGGACTAAGTTTCTAAGAGGCTAAAATTTTAAGCTTAAAAATTGTAGAGTCTAGGCTTCCTTCCCTTCGGGGAGTCCGGGAGGGGTGGGGATTTTTTCAGCGTATACAATATAATATCGGTTGGTGAACTTTCTCAATAATGGACGAAGGCCAAATTTCTTAACCGGATTGGTCCATTTTTCTCTGTCGATTATTTTCCAACCTGTTTTTTCCAATAACCAGTCTAATTGCCAATCTTCAAATTCATGGTAATGTCTGTCCCACATATCAGTTTTACTTCTATAGGCCGGTGAAAACCACAAACGCATTGGGATGGATATAAAAAGCTTATCGGATTTTATTTCTTTTAAAATAGTAAACGGATTGAGCAAATGTTCAAAGATTTCGAAAGCAGTTACCACATCCTGTTTTTCATTTGAAAGTACAGTTTGGTCAGTATCTAAGTCTTCTCCTGTGGTGTTTTTAACTACAAATCCCTCTGATTTCATGATTTTAGAGAAGGGGTTTTCTACGCCTAAATCTAGTATAGTTTGATCTGTGGAGATGTGTTTTTTTAGAAATTCTAAAGTGTGTTTGAATCTTTTATTGGGAAACGTTTTTTCGTACATGTTTTTTTGATTTTGCCACAAGGGCACGAAGGCACAAATATAGTAATAAATGTGTTTTTGGGCATTGTTTTTTAGCCCGGATGGAAATGAAAATCCCGGAGCTTCAAAATGTAGTTTTTCAAGGTGCAAAAAGCGACTAAAAGAAGCTTTGTTGCACCTTAGAAAAACAAGTTTTGTAGTGAGGAATTGTAATGTACAGCCGGATTAGCTCCTGATTGCAAAATTCCTTAGACGCTTAATATCGGTAAACAAATGCGTTGATATTCATTCCTGCTCCAACAGATGCAAAGATAAGAACGTCACCTTTTTCTATGGATTGATTTTCTATTTCTCCACGAATTAACAAATCATAAAGCGTAGGCACGGTTGCTACGCTGCTATTTCCAAGTTCATGAATGCTCATTGGCATGATGTTTTCAGGGACGGGTTTGTCGTGTAATTTGTAAAAACGTTGGATTATCGCTTCGTCCATTTTTTCATTGGCTTGATGGATAAGGATTTTTTTTACGTCATCAATGCCTATTCCGCTTTTGTCCAAACAACTTTTCATTGCAGCAGGAACTTGGCTTAATGCAAATTCATAAATCTTGCGACCATACATTTTTATATATCGTGTGTCTGGATCTAAATCAGGATTATATGATTTACCAAAAAACAAATAATTTGCTTCATCATTCGCATATGTAGCACTTTCATAAGATAACATTCCTGTTTCATCATCTGAAGCTTCTATGATTGAAGCACCAGCGCCATCAGAATAAATCATGGAATCCCTGTCATGTGCGTCAACTACTCTCGAAAGGGTTTCAGCGCCTATTACCAGACAGCGTTTTGCCATTCCTGATTTGATGAAAGCATTGGCTTGCATGACTCCTTCTATCCAGCCTGGACACCCAAAAAGGATATCATAGGCGACACATTTTGGGTTCTTTATTTGTAGCTTGTGTTTCACACGGGTGGCCAAACTTGGAATCATATCCGACTGCGTTGTGCCGTATTTTACATCTCCAAAATTGTGTGCGAAGATAATATAATCTATTGTTTCCGGGTCAATACCAGCATTTTCTATTGCTTTTTGAGAAGCAAAAAAAGCTAAATCAGATGAGTTGTGCTGATCTTCGGCATAACGTCTGTGCTCGATTCCGGTTATTCCTTTAAATTTATTAATGACAACTTCGTTAGGATAACCAAAGGCGGTTCCATCTTCGTTTAAAAAAACATGTTCGCCAAAGTCTGTGTTGCTTACTTTTTTCTCAGGAATATAACTTCCTATTCCAGTTATTTTTATTTTCATCGGGTTATTTATCCAAAAATTCAGGCTAATTTAATGATTAAAAAGTTATTATAGTCACAATATTTACTATGCACGCATATAATTGTGAAATAATAATTTATTGGCAAAAATATTGATTATTTTTTTACAAACTGCAAAAATCGATGCGATATTTCTTTGCTAATTGTTGCAATTGGTAAAAGGGATGTTTTAATAATTTGCATTATGTTATTTTCTGAATTTTGTATAAAATTAGAGGCGTAAAAAAAATGTCCCGATTTCTCGAGACATTTTATTGTATTAATTTAAAAATTAGTTTTCCATATACGCTTCAATTGGAGCACAAGAACAAACTAAATTTCTATCGCCATACGCATCGTCAGCGCGACGAACAGTTGGCCAGAATTTATTTTCAGCTATATAATCTAATGGGAAAGCTGCTTGTTCACGAGTGTAAGGGAAGTCCCAAGCATCTGTAGTTAGCATGGCTAATGTATGGGGTGAATTTTTCAAAACATTGTTTTTGTCTTCAATAGTAGCAGCTTCAATTTCTTTACGGATTGAAATCATCGCCTCACAAAAACGGTCTAACTCTTCTAAGTTTTCGCTCTCCGTAGGTTCAATCATTAAGGTTCCTGCAACTGGGAAAGAAACGGTAGGCGCATGGAAACCATAATCCATCAAACGTTTTGCAATATCAGTCACTTCAATTCCTTTTTGTTTGAAAGGACGGCATTCTAAAATCATTTCGTGAGCTGCACGACCCATTTCTCCTGAATACAACGTATCATAATGACCGTTTAATTTCTCTTTAATGTAGTTTGCATTTAAAATCGCATATTGAGTGGATTGTTTCAAACCTTCAGCACCCAACATTGAAATGTACCCGTAAGAAATCAAACAAACTAAAGCGGAACCCCAAGGAGCTGCAGAAATAGCTGTGATTGCATGTTCTCCTCCTGTAGGAATTACAGGGTTTGAGGGTAAAAATGGAACTAATTGTGGAGCAACACATATTGGTCCAACGCCTGGTCCACCTCCACCATGAGGAATAGCGAATGTTTTGTGTAAATTCAAATGACAAACGTCAGCACCAATAGTAGCGGGATTTGTTAATCCTACTTGCGCATTCATGTTGGCACCATCCATATAAACTTGTCCACCGTTATCGTGAATCAATTGTGTGATTTCTTTAATTGCACTTTCAAAAACACCGTGAGTTGACGGATATGTTACCATTAAACAAGAAAGATTATCCTTGTGTAAAATTGCTTTTTCACGTAAATCTTCCACGTCGATATTTCCGTTTTCCAATGTTTTGGTAACAATTACTTTCATCCCTGCCATAGCAGCTGAAGCCGGGTTTGTTCCGTGAGCCGATGATGGAATTAATGCAATATTTCTATGATGATCTCCTCTTGACTGGTGATATGCACGAATAACCATTAATCCTGCATATTCGCCTTGAGCACCTGAATTGGGTTGTAGCGTTGTTCCTGCAAAACCTGTAATAACATTTAACTGTTGCTCTAGTTTAGCTAACATTTCTTGGTATCCTTGTGCTTGGTCCAATGGTGCAAATGGGTGAATGTTGTTCCATTGTGGCATGCTTAAAGGCAACATTTCGGAAGCTGCATTCAGTTTCATGGTACAAGAACCTAATGAAATCATGGAATGATTCAAAGCCAAATCTTTTCGTTCCAACATTTTGATGTAACGCATCAAAGCGGTTTCCGAATGGTATTTGTTGAAAACATCATGTTCTAAAAAAGCGGATTTTCTGTTTACGTTTTCTGGAAAATGATTGGTTTCTGATAAACTTTCAATTGGCGTTGCCTGAGTTTCTTTTGCGGAAGCAAAAACAGAAATTATGATATTTAAATCGGCAATACTTGTCGTTTCATTCAAAGAAATAGAAACGGTATTTTCGTCAATATAATAAAAGTTGATTTCGTTTTGTTCAGCAATAGCTTTTACTTTTTTGGCATCAGCCTTAATAACAATCGTGTCAAAGAAAGCGGTATTGGTTTGTTGTAAACCTAATTTTTCTAACTCATTTGCCAATGTAGCTGCCGAAGCATGCACTTTATTAGCGATATATTGCAAGCCTTTTGGTCCGTGATAAACGGCATACATTCCTGCCATAACAGACAATAAAACTTGTGCTGTACAAATGTTCGAAGTGGCTTTATCGCGTTTAATGTGTTGCTCACGGGTTTGCAACGCCATACGCAATGCACGATTGCCATTCGTATCAACAGTTACACCGATGATTCTTCCCGGCATACTTCTTTTGTATTCGTCTTTTGTAGCAAAATAAGCAGCATGTGGGCCACCATAACCTAACGGAATTCCGAAACGTTGTGTCGTTCCAAGGACAACTGCAGCACCCATTTCTCCCGGAGAAGTCAATTTTGCTAAACTCAAAATATCAGCAGCAACAGCTACTTTTATTTCGTTTGCGGCAGCTTTAGCTATAAAATCAGCATAGTCATGAACTTGTCCGAATTTTCCGGGATATTGAAGAATAGCTCCAAAATAATCAGTTGAAAAATCGAAATCTTCATGGTTTCCAATTACTAATTCAACACCAACTGGTGTAGAACGCGTTTGTAAAACCGATAAAGTTTGAGGTAATATTTCTTCGGAAACGAAGAATTTACAAACATTATTTTTCTTTTGGTCACGAGAACGAACATCAAAAAGTAATGCCATTGCTTCAGCAGCAGCTGTTCCTTCGTCCAATAAAGAAGCATTGGCGATTTCCATTCCGGTTAATTCGATTACCATAGTCTGGAAATTCAAAATTGCTTCCAAACGCCCTTGGGCAATTTCGGCTTGATAAGGCGTATATGCAGTGTACCATCCTGGGTTTTCAAAAACGTTTCTTTGAATAACTGCAGGAATAATAGCTGCATTGTAACCCAAACCAATATAAGAATGAAAAACTTTATTTTTATTTCCTAATTTTTGAATATGATTTGCAAATTCATATTCGGTCATTGCCGGATCTAAATCTAGAGGTGCTTTTAAGCGAATGTCATCTGGAAGTGTTTCATATACGAGTTGTTCAATAGATTCAACTCCAATGGTTTTCAACATATGTTGAAGGTCGTTTTCTCTTGGACCAATGTGTCTTAAAGCAAAAGCATCTGTTTTCATATAGAAATAAAAGTGTTGTTTTTTTTGTGGTGCAAAATTAGGTATTATTAATAATCTAAAAGGTATTTTGGGTCTCCTTTTTTATTGATTTTTCAACTAAATGATGTGTTTGTTCACAATTGATTAATTTTGTCTAATGAAGATTTTTAAACAACTATTCAATTTTTATATCAATAGCAGTATTCACGTGGGATTATCGTGTTATGCCTTAGTGAGAATGACGCAGCACATGTTCCACATTTCTTCGGATGCACCAATAGCTAATTTTGTTTTTTTTGGAACAATTGTAGGATATAATTTCGTAAAATATGATGCTTTGGCCAGAGCCAAAAAATTAAAGATGCGCAAGGAGTTGAAAATCATTGCTATATTTAGTTTTTTCGCGCTTCTTTTGGTTGGTTTTTATTTTTTTCAGTTGCAGCGGATTACCCAAATCGTAGCAATTGCTTTTTTGAGTATCACTTTGTTGTATACGCTTCCATTTTTTCCAAATAAAAAAAATGCCAGAAACTGGGCTGGTATAAAAATCTATATTGTGGCGCTATGTTGGGTAGGAGTGACTCTGGCTTTGCCTATTTTGAATGCCGATGTTTCGATAACGCTTGATTTCTATCTGAAATGTATACAGCGATTTATCCTGATTTTTGTATTGGTACTTATTTTTGAAATTATTGATTTGGCGAATGATGATCCACATTTGCAAACCGTACCACAACAAATAGGAGTGAAGCGAACAAAAATATTGGGATTGTCGCTTTTACTTCCGTTTTATTTTCTGGAATTGCTGAAAAGTAATTTTGATGAAAATCAATTAATTGTCAACTTGATAGTAGTGATTCTGATTTCGTTATTTCTGCTTTTTGCCAATGAAAAACGCTCTAAATACTATACTTCTTTTTGGGTGGAAAGCGTCCCGATTGTTTGGTGGTTGCTAGTTTTGGTTCTTTAAAAACACTAATATTGGTGAATACGTTCACCAAAAACAGCATAAATTTGGTGAATGTATTCACCAAAAACAGTATAAATTTGGTGAATATTATTTAATTGTACTATATTTGTTTAAAATTTATAGTTATGATTAGTAGAGATTTAACGCCAATAATAGAGAAGAATTTAGGGAAGGGAAAAATTATTGTATTAATAGGTCCGCGACAAGTTGGTAAAACTACATTGATTAACGCTTTATTAAAGGATATTTCGTTTCTATTTCTTGATGGTGATGATGCCGTTGTAGCTGATACTTTAGCAAATGCAAATACCGAAACCTTAAAAAATATTATTGGAAATTATAAATACGTTTTTATTGATGAGGTACAGCGTATTCCTGCTATTGGTTTAAAACTAAAGATTATTGTTGATCAAATCAAAGATGTGCAAGTGATTGTGAGTGGTTCTTCGGCTTTTGATATTAATCATGTTACACAAGAACCATTAACGGGACGCAAATTTGAATACCGTTTGTATCCCATTTCCTGGAATGAATTTGAAGGAAATGTAGGTTATATGAAAGCGCAACAACAATTGGAATTGCGATTGTTATATGGAATGTATCCTGATGTGATCAATAATTTTGGTAATGAATATGAAATTTTAAAAAACCTTGTTTCCAGCTACTTATATAAAGACGTTTTGAGTTTAGCGGGCATCAGGAAATCGGAAGTTTTAGAAAAGATTTTACAAGCATTAGCTTTTCAAGTTGGTAGTGAGGTAAGTTATAATGAAATAGCACAATTAGTTGGTGTAGATAAAAATACGGTTAATAATTATATAGATTTGTTGGAGAAAGCTTTTGTGATTTTTAGATTAAATAGTTTTAGCAAAAACTTGAGAAATGAAATAAAGGCAAACAGAAAAATCTATTTCTATGATAACGGAGTTCGGAATATGTTGATTGGAAATTTCAATTCTTTAGACTTTAGACAGGATAAAGGGGCATTGTGGGAAAATTTTTTAGTCTCAGAGCGATTTAAACAGCTGTCCTATTCTCAAAGTTTATCAAAACCTTACTTTTGGAGAACTACACAACAACAGGAAATAGATTACATTGAAACTAATGCTGATACAGTCAGTGCTTTTGAATTCAAATGGTCTTCCGCTAAAAAAGCTAAGTTGCCTAAATCATTTCAAGAAGCGTATCAACCCAGTTTTTTGGTAGTAAGCAAGGAAAATTTCAGGGAGTTTTTAAAGTAGTTCGAAAGATTATACTTCTTTTTGGGTGGAAAGCGTGCCAATTGTTTGGTGGTCGTTATTGATTTTATTTTAATAAAAAAAACCGAAGCTTTTAAACTTCGGTCCTAAAATATTATATAGTTAATTTTTATTCAAAAAAATTACACCAATCCTGCTCTTCTCAACAACGCTTCCGGTTTTGGTTCCTGTCCTCTAAAGCGTTTGTACAAAATCATCGGATGTTCCGTTCCGCCTTTAGAAAGTACATTTTCTTTGAATTTAGTTGCGACCTCTTTATTGAAAATCCCTTTTTCCTGGAAATATTCGAAAGCATCAGCATCCAGAACTTCGGCCCATTTGTAGCTGTAATAACCAGACGAATATCCACCTTGAAAAATATGGGAAAAGGAAGTACTCATCGCATTTTCCTTTACATCAGGATAGAGTTGTGTGGCTGCAAATTGTTCGGTTTCAAAAGCTTTGATGTCTTTGATATTAGATGGATCTTGTGCATGCCAACCCATGTCTAACAACCCAAAACTCAATTGGCGCATCGTTGCCATCCCTTCTTGAAAACTGGCACTTTCTTTAATTTTGTGTACTAATTCCATTGGAATTATTTCGCCAGTTTGATAATGGTATGCGAACAAAGCCAATGCTTCTGGTTCGTAACACCAGTTTTCCAAAATTTGACTCGGTAATTCTACGAAATCCCAATACACAGAAGTTCCTGATAAACTTGGATATGTCGTGTTGGCTAACATGCCGTGTAACGCATGACCAAATTCATGAAACAAAGTTGTCACTTCATTAAAAGTTAATAATGATGGTTTCGTTTCAGTAGGTTTTGTGAAATTACATACAATTGAAATGTGGGGTCTTTCGTTGATTTCTTTTTTTATGTATTGCGATTTAAATGACGTCATCCAGGCTCCGTTGCGTTTGCCTTTTCTTGGAAAGAAATCTGCATAAAACACGGCAACTAATTGGTCTTCTTCGTCTTTTACTTCGTATGTTTTTACTTCCTCATGGTATTTATCCACTTCGAAAATTTCTTCGAAAGTGATTCCATATAATTTTTGCGCTACTGCAAAAGCACCGTCCAAGACTTTTTCTAATTGAAAATATGGTTTTAATATTTCATCATCCAAATTGAATAATTGTTGCTTCAATTTCTCCGAATAATAAGCGCCATCCCATTTTTCCAGTTGTTCGATTCCGTCTAACTCTTTTGCGAAAGCAGTCAATTGGGCAAATTCTTTCAAAGCTGCCGGTTTGGCTTTTTCCAATAAGTCATTTGAAAATGTTTTTACTTTCTCCGGACTTTCTGCCATTCTTTCTTCAAGTACAAAATGAGCGTGCGAAGCATATCCTAAAACTTGTGCTCTGTCAAAACGTAATTTGGCAATTTTAAGCACAATCTCCTGATTGTCAAATTCGTTGTTTTGAAACCCTTTGGCACCAAAAGCGATTGCCATTTTCTTGCGCAATTCGCGATTGTCCGCATAGGTTACAAACGGAACATAACTGGGGTAATCCAACGTGAAAATCCATCCTTCTTTTTCTTGGCTTTTAGCCAAAGAATGAGCGGCTTCTATAGTTCCTTCCGGTAAACCAGCTATGTCAGATTCGTTTGTAATGTGCAATTCATAGGCTTGCGTTTCGGCCAAAACATTTTCGCCAAATTGTAAACTCAATTTCGATAATTCTTTGTCGATTTCTCGCAATTGATTCTTTTTGTCTTCTGGTAAATTGGCTCCGTTTCGGGAGAAGCTTTTGTATTTTTTGTCTAAAAGCGTAGTTTGTTCCGGATTTAGGTTCAGCTTATCTCTTTGCTCGTAAACCGTTTTTACTCGGGCGAATAAATCGGGGTTAAGGCGAACATCATTTCCAAATTCAGACAATAAAGGAGAAACTTCCTGAGCGATTTTCTGAATCTCGTCATTCGTTTCCGCTGAATTTAAGTTGAAAAAGATACTTGAAATTCTGTCCAAAACATCTCCACTGAAAGCCAATGCTTCAATGGTATTTTCGAAAGTTGGTTTTGTAGGATTTCGTACGATAGCATCGATTTCGGCTTTTGCCAATTCGATTCCTTTTTGAAAAGCGGGAAGAAAATCTTCGTTCTTTATTTTCGAAAAAGGGGCAGTGTTATATTTTGTATTGAAATGGTGTGTTAGGATGCTCATTTGTATTTTTTTAATAAAAATAATTCGATGTTTAAAGATAACAAAGGTATGGATTTATTGAAAAAAATGAGGTTGCTAAAGGAATTGATTTATCCTAAAATGCTAGAATGGATTGTGTTATTTAAATGTTATTTATTTCGTTTGGCAGTAATAAAGCCTTAAATTGTAAAAAAAGATTGGTTTTTGAAGAAACGAATCAAAAAAATAAATAAAATATGAATTATCAAATTATAATAAAAAGCGCTAATACTGTAGATCAAATCGAGGAATATTGGACTAATGATGATTATATCAAACTGCTTGAAAAATTCGATTATCCGGATGCTTCAGATGCCGATGCGGCCAGTTTAAGAGAATTGTTGTTTATGGCAATTTCTGATTTTGAACCCAAAGATGCTGCCGTAATTGTATTGGAATATAAATTATCAGAGGATTTAAATGAAGGTCAAATTCAGCAAATTTCAAACGATATGTTTTTAGACAAAGTCTGTGAAGAATATCCTGAAATAGGTTTGCATTCGACTTTGTTTCATGTCAATCAATTGCTTTTTAAAGCGTACAACGGTAAATTTCCCAATGCAAAAGCCATAATTATCGAATGCAGTATGACACCATCAGAAGGTGAAAGTCAAACTTTATTGACGAAAGAAAATGTTTTAAAATTGTTAAGCAATGGTTTGTCAGACAGTACTCTTATCAAAAGATTGTTTGATCACGCGATGAATGAAAATGCACCTTTTCCGGAAGCCGAAGATATTTTGTGGGATTTGTCAACTTCTGATAACGTAAATTATACTTTGACTACCTCCGAATACTGGTTAAACAAGGAAGATATCATTGCTTCGGAATTTGAAGGTGTTTTGGAAGAATCAGTAAGTGTAGAATAAATGATTCCTGATTTGAAATAAAAAAAGCTCCGTTAATGGAGCTTTTTTTATTATTTGTTAAGAGTTTCGGAGGCAATATTTACTGCTTCTTTCAATCCTGTCTTATATAATATTATTCGGTCAAGGACACTTTTGTTATGACTTCCTATGATTTGAGCGGCAAGAATTCCAGCGTTTTTTGCTCCATTTAGTGCAACAGTTGCTACAGGAACGCCACCCGGCATTTGAAGAATAGACAAAATACTATCCCAACCATCGATAGAATTACTGGATTTTACAGGAACGCCGATTACTGGAAGTGGCGACATCGAAGCGACCATTCCTGGTAAATGTGCAGCACCGCCAGCACCGGCAATAATTACCGTAATCCCTCGATGATGTGCATTTTTACTAAAATCGAATAATTTTTCTGGTGTTCTGTGAGCGGAAACAATGTCAACTTCTGTTTCTATATCAAATGCTTTTAGGATGTCTATCGCTTCTTGCATTACGGGCATGTCAGAAATGCTTCCCATTATAACGGCTACTTTCATGTTTTTTAATTTTGTGTTTTAAAGTGAATGACTGCGACTGAAAATAGATTATCGATTACTAATAACTCGAATCGTATTTTTTACTTTTTCAGCAATTTTTCTGGCTTCATCAATATTTTTATTTACAATGGTAACATGTCCCATTTTTCTAAAGGGGCGTGTTTCTTTCTTGCCATAAATATGAGGTGTAACACCGTCCCAACTTAATATTTTTTCAATATTTTCGTAAACTACATCCCCGGAATATCCTTCTGCGCCTGATAAATTTACCATAATACCGGCAACTTTACTGGCTGTATTTCCCAAAGGTAAATTAAGAATGGCACGCAAATGATTTTCGAATTGCGAAGTATAACTGGCTTCAATGGAATAATGACCTGAATTGTGTGGGCGAGGAGCGACTTCGTTAACTAAAATTTCATCGTCTTCTGTTTGAAACATTTCGACTGCCAAAAGACCTACATGATTGAATTTATCCGAAACATCTAATGCGATTTCGATTGCTTTTTTAGCAACGGCAGCGTCAATTCGAGCAGGACAAATCACATATTCTACTTGGTTTGCTTCTGGATGAAATTCCATTTCTACCACAGGATAGGTCTTTATTTCGCCTGATGGATTGCGACAAACGATAACCGCCAACTCATTTTTGAAAGGGACCATTTCTTCAGCAATGCATTCTACATTGGCTAAATTGTCTAAATCTGAAATTTGTCGAATGACTTTTACACCGTTTCCATCATAACCAAATTCAGTGCATTTCCATACAAAAGGCAATTTTAATTTAGAATCCAGTATAGCAACGACTACACTTTTTAGATTGCCAAATCGTTTATAATTTGCGGTAGGAATAGCATGTTTTGTATAAAAATCTTTCTGGATTCCTTTATTTTGAATCAGTTTCAATGTTTGGGGGGAAGGATATACTTTTACGCCTTCTTCTTCCAGTTTTATTAAAGCTTCAAGATTCACCAACTCGATTTCAAAGGTTAATACGTCAACCAGTTTTCCAAAATTGTAAACGGTTTCAAAATTCATTAAATCTCCTTTGAAGAATTTATCACAAGCTATTTTACATGGCGCTTCATCACTTGGATCAAGCACATAAGTCTGTATGTCGAATTTTCGAGTGTCAAACAAAAGCATTTTGCCGAGTTGTCCGCCACCGAGAATTCCCAGTTTAAAATCAGAAGAAAAATAATTCATTATGTTGTTGTTTATGAAGAGCAAAGATACTTCATAATGATTGAATAGGAAAATGCTATTTTATTTTCTTCGGAATTTATGTTGCATCATTTATTGCTTTTAATACATTTTAAGTTTGTTTTTTGTGAAATTTACTTAAAATTACAAATTAATGCCCATTTACCAATTGTCAAATCCGAATTCTGTATCTTTGCGCATTATTTTAAACACAAAAATAATGATACAACTTCACGATAAACAATTTGTTCCGTTTATTTCTGCCAAAGAAATTGACTTTGCAATCGCAAAAATGGTTGCGCAAATAGAAGATGATTTTGGTGATGAAATACCAGTATTTGTGGGCGTCCTAAATGGTTCCTTTATGGTAGTTTCTGATTTTATGAAACTGTATAAAAAACCATGTGAGCTATCTTTCATAAAAATGGCCTCTTACGAGGGAACTTCTTCCACAAACGAAGTAAAACAATTAATAGGACTGAATCAGGATTTGACTGGACGCACCGTTATTATAATAGAAGATATTATAGATACTGGAAATACTTTGGTAGAGCTGAAAGAATTATTTAAAAAACAAAATGTAAAACATTTTAAAATAGCAACGCTTTTTTTCAAACCGGAAGCATACACAAAAGACTTGAAAATAGATTACGTTGGAATTAGAATTCCAAATAAATTCATTGTAGGTTTTGGCTTGGATTATGATGGTTTAGGAAGAAATTTACCCGAAGTATATAAATTAAAAGAATAACTACACAACAACATGACTAACATTGTTTTATTTGGAAAACCAGGAGCAGGTAAAGGAACTCAAGCTGAATTTTTAAAAGAAAAATACAAATTAACGCATATCTCCACGGGCGATGTATTTCGTTTTAATTTAAAAAACGATACGGAACTTGGGAAACAAGCAAGAGTATATATGGATGCGGGGGATTTGGTGCCAGATGAATTGACTACTAAAATGCTAATTGATGAGGTAAATAAACACCCGGATACTAATGGGATATTGTTTGACGGTTACCCAAGAACAATTTCACAAGCAAAGGATTTAGATGTATTTCTTACTTCAATAGGTTCTAATGTTGCCGCAACAATAGCACTTGAAGCCGATGATGAAATCTTGGTGGCAAGATTACTTGAAAGAGGAAAAACAAGTGGTAGAATTGACGATCAAGACGAAGAAAAAATCAGAAATCGGTATCAGGAATATAATGAAAAAACAGCTCCTTTAATGGATTATTATCAGAAGCAAGGAAAATTTCACGCAGTAAACGGAATAGGTTCAATCGCTGAAATTACCGAAAGAGTAAGCAACGTTATTGATAATTTATAGGAGCAATTCCAGCTGTACATTACAAGTCCTCGTTAAAAAAACTATTTTTCTAAGTCCTAAAAGGAGCTTCCTTTGGTCGCTCTTTTTTGACAAAAAAAATTAGCTTTTTTAACTCCAGGCTTTTCATTCCCATCTGGGCTAAAAATCAGGATTGCAGGTTTCAGAAAATAAAATGCAGGAATCAGAATTTAAATAAAAAACGAATCAACTAAAAAATTGGAAATACTAATAATATTTTTTCTAATACTATTAAATGGGGTTTTCTCTATGTCAGAAATCGCATTGATTTCAGCACGAAAGAATAGATTAGAGACTGCGGCAAAAAAAGGAAATAAAAGCGCTAAAATCGCATTGGATTTAGCGAATTCACCCAATAAATTTTTGTCAACAGTACAAATAGGAATCACTCTGATAGGGATTCTTACCGGTATTTATAGTGGTGATAAAATAACCAAAGATGTTGAGGCATTTATAATAGGGTTTGAAATAGTAAAACCGTATGCCCATTCTGTTGCTGTAGGTTTAGTTGTTGTGATTTTGACTTTTTTTTCCTTAGTATTGGGAGAGTTGTTGCCTAAAAGAATAGGCTTGAATCACCCGGAATCCATTGCTAAAGCGGTGGCTTTACCCATGAAAATTGTTTCTATCGTTACCGCACCATTTATTTGGTTGTTAACTCATTCAACGGATTTTTTATTGAATATTTTACAAATAAAACCCACCGCGGATGGTAAAGTAACCGAAGAAGAAATAAAAGCGATTATCAAAGAAGGTACTGAAGGTGGAGAAGTACAGGAAATAGAACAAGATATTGTGGAGCGTGTTTTTCATATTGGAGACCGAAAAATAAACTCCTTGATGACACACAGAAAGTCAGTAGTTTTTTTACCTTTGCACGCTGATAAAGAACAGGTTAAAGAATTTATGCTGAAAGAGCTGCATTCTATTTATCCTGTTTATGGGGAGAATTATGATGATATTGTTGGGGTCGTTAACCTAAAAAATATTTTTGCTCATTTTGAAAATGAAAACTTCAATTTAGCGGATATAATGACTGAGGCTCCTTTTATGATGGAGCAAACTACTGCTTATATAGCCTTAGAAAGATTCAAAAAAACAGGTATTCATTATGCATTTGTCTCTGATGAATATGGCGTTTTTCAAGGCGTAATTACTTTGAACGATATTCTGGAAGCCTTGGTAGGAGATGCTTCTGATTTTTACAAGGATGATTTTCAATTGATTGAAAGAGAAGATGGGAGTTGGCTGGTTGACGGGCATTATTCACTTCATGATTTCTTGACGTACTTTGAATTAGATGAGTTAATCAATGATTACGAAGTAACTACGGTTAGTGGATTAATAATGACGGAACTCTCTCATATACCTAAACAAGGGGAGAAATTAATTTGGCAAAAATTTGAGTTAGAAGTCATTGATATGGATGGCGTGAAGATTGATAAAGTGATGGTGAAAGCACTTAAATAATAAAAATAGAAATAGAGGGCAGGAGACAGATAGCAGTTTGAATTTTTTTCAATCCGAAATCCGAAAGCTGAAATCTGAAATTAAAAAAAATGACTGAAGGGAATTTTGTAGATTACGTTAAAATATATGTTTCTTCCGGAAAAGGAGGAAAAGGGTCTACGCATTTGCATAGAGAAAAATTTATTGAAAAAGGTGGTCCTGATGGTGGTGATGGTGGTCGTGGTGGTCATGTTTTTTTAGTTGGTAACAAAGGTCTTTGGACATTGTTCCACCTTAAATTTGCCCGACATATTAAAGCTGGTAATGGTGGAGATGGTAGTGGAGACAGAAGCACGGGCGCTGATGGGGATGATAAATTCATTGAAGTTCCGCTGGGAACAGTTGTAAAAGATAAAGAAACCGGAGAAATATTATTTGAAATTACCGAAGACGGTGAAAAACAAATACTTTCTCGTGGTGGGAAAGGGGGTTTAGGAAACTGGCACTTTAGAAGTTCAACCAATCAAACGCCTAGATATTCACAACCAGGTTTGCCAGGTGCAGAGATGGATGTTATTCTTGAACTAAAAGTACTTGCTGACGTAGGTTTAGTAGGTTTTCCTAATGCAGGAAAATCAACATTGCTGTCTGTATTGACTTCAGCTAAACCAAAAATTGCTGATTATCCGTTTACTACTCTAAAACCAAATCTTGGAATCGTGGCGTACAGAGATTTTCAATCTTTTGTTATAGCTGATATTCCAGGAATTATTGAAGGTGCTGCGGAAGGGAAAGGTCTTGGGCATTATTTCTTGCGACATATTGAACGTAATTCAACGTTATTGTTTTTAGTTCCGGTGGATACGCCAGACATTAAAGCGGAATATGATATTTTGGTAAACGAATTGACAAAATACAATCCAGAAATGCTTGACAAAGAGCGTTTGTTGGTGATTTCAAAATGCGATATGCTCGATGATGAGTTGAAAGCAGAATTGAAAGTCGAATTAGACGTTGCTTTCAAAGACATTCCTTATATGTTTATTTCTTCAGTTGCGCAACAAGGTTTGACTGAATTGAAAGATAAATTATGGAAAATGTTGAATGACTAACATTTTAAAAAATTATATCAAAAGGTGTTCTGCAAAGAGCACCTTTTCTGTTTTTATGATTTATTTGATTCCGTTATTTATTATAAGTGTCAAATAAAAATTGCAAAGTTTCAGGGATATTATTGGCTTCTATCTTCGGGTATTTTATAGGAGAATCAAGCCAGTTTTCTATTGTTAAATAAAAATCATCCCCAACATCATAAAGGACAGGAATTCCCATTTTTTTGAGAGCCGCCGCATTGCATTCTTGTTCATAGTGCTTCCGAATAGGAATAGAGAGTATTTTTTTTTCTAAATATAATGCTTCAGCAGGTGTTTCAAATCCCCCACCAGTAATAATCCCTTCACAATTGATGAGACTTTTATTGAAGTACTCTTGATTAACGGGAAAATAAGTAACGTTTTTTATGGTGTGTTTGGTTTTTACATCATTTAAAAACCAATGAAAAGAGAAGTTAGGAAGCTTGTTGAATGCTTTTTCTAAACAATCCTTTTGAAAAGAAGGCAAATAAACTGTAATATGACCTTTGTTTTTGGGTTTGGCATTTAGGATCTCATCTTTGATAATTGGAGGACGTATAAAGGAGTCGTATTTATCAAAATGTAAGCCAATATATTGAGGAGAAGGCGCATAATGTTTCAGAATCATTTCTCCCATAATACTCTTTTTTTCAGGTCTGGGAGTCAAAGGAGATATAAAACTGGCTTGATGTCCAAACTGGATTGAATGCACCTTTTGTAATTTGCAAGCCAAAGAAGTAATGGAATCAAAATCATTGATGACCACATCATAGTTTTTCAGCGGTAAAGAATTTGCGTCTTTATATATTTGTTTTGGTTTAATGTTTTTGGCAATATCCCAATAATTCAAACCGCCGCATTTACTGTAATGCAAGCTACAGCCATCGCTTTTAAATTTTATAGGTAAATTGACATCCAGACTGGCATTGTTACCACTCATAAAAAAATCAACTTCACCAAATTTTTGAAGATAAGGATATAATTGTACAGCTCTGCTGATGTGACCATTGCCCGTTGCCTGAATAGCATAAAATATTTTCATTACTGTATATTTTTATTTTAAGAACGTTTTTAGTGTTTTTCTGAATACGGTTTTTAGGAAAGAATTTTGTTGACAATGTCATTGATTATTTTTTCTTCATGGGTGTCAGTGTCTTTGTAGTGCTCTGTTTTATAATGATAAAGACTCCATTTTTGCTTTTTATATTCTAATGCCGTAAGGTTTTCAATCCAATCACCACTATTCAAATACATCACTTTTCCGTGTTCATTTTCTATTTCCTTCATTTGAGGTTTGTGGATGTGTCCGCAAACTACATAACTGTATTTTTTTTGGATGGCTATTTCTGCGGCAGTAGTTTCAAAATTAGAGATGAAGGAAACCGCTTTCTTGACACTGTCTTTAATCATTTTGGAGTAGCTTCTTTTTTCTTTGCCTAAAACACCCAAAAACCAATTAATTAAACTGTTGATTAAAATCAATAAATCATAGCCTTTACCGCCTAGTTTAGCCAGTATTTTGGCATAGCCCTGAGTTGAAGAGTCGAATACATCTCCATGAAAAATCCACGTTTTTTTGCCATCTAAATCCAGAATTAATTTATCAGCCAATTCGAAATTTCCTAAAATAAAATCAGAGTATTTTCGTAAAGCTTCATCGTGATTTCCGGTTATGTAGATTACCCGAGTACCTAGATTAGACATTTTTATAATTTGTCTCAATACATTCATATGCGAGGCTGGAAAATAGCTTTTACTAAAACTCCACATATCGATAATATCTCCATTTAAAACTAATGTTTGAGGATTTATCGATTTTAAATACTGTAACAATTCTTTTGCATGACAACCATATGTTCCTAAGTGTACATCGCTTAATACTACTAAAGGAATTTTTCTCTTTCTTTTCATTTTTAGTTTTTACGAAAGTAAGACCACTATGTTATGTTAATGTTTCTTATTCATTATATTTCCTTTTTTAATTGAGGGGCTTTTTAGCTTAAAAAATCTGTTTAATACTTCAAAATTTCCTTATTTTTGAAAGATGAAAAAAATGGTATACTTCTTTTTATTACTTCCTTTGATGATTTGGTCACAATCCAGTTTTGATGTCGCAGAAAAATTATTCAAAGAGGAAAAATTTGATCAGGCGCGACCTGTTTTTGAAAATTTTCTAAAAAGTAATCCGTCTAGTCTTAAAACAATCGAATATCTGGGAGATATCGCAGGACGAAATAAAGCATGGGATACAGCCATTGGATATTATAAAAAACTGAAGCAATTGAAACCTTCGGAAGCTAATTATTATTATAAATATGGAGGGGCTCTTGGCATGAAAGCAAGTCAGGTTAGTAAATTCAAGGCTCTTGGAATGATTGATGAAGTTAAAAGCTCTTTTGAAAAAGCGATAGTTCTCAATCCTAAGCATATTGAGGCGCGTTGGGCATTGATAGAGTTGTATATTCAGTTGCCAGGAATCATTGGTGGTAGCGAGTCTAAGGCTGTGAAATATTCGAATGAATTATTTCGGTTGTCACCCATTGACGGCTATTTATCTAAAGGACATATTGACGAATATTTTAAAAGATATAAAGTAGCAGAACAGAATTACAAAAAAGCAATAGCGATAGGAGGTTCAAAAATGAGCTATCAAAAGCTGGCCAATTTGTACAAAAATAAGATGAACGAACCTGAAAAAGCCAAATCAGTTTTAGAAGAATATAAAAATAAAAAAGGATAAATAAATTAAGATTAATTTCTAATTTGTTTCGAATTCAACAACTATAAAACACAAACTTAATGCGTACACATTTTATAGCTATTGGAGGAAGTGCCATGCACAATCTCGCTTTAGCATTACACAACAAAGGGTATCAAGTTACAGGAAGTGATGATGCTATTTTTGAACCATCAAAATCAAGATTAGATAAAAAAGGAATTTTGCCTCCGGAATTAGGATGGTTTATTGAAAAAATTACCTCCGATATCGAAGCAGTAATTTTAGGAATGCATGCCAAAGCTGATAATCCGGAATTGTTGAAAGCACAGGAATTAGGATTGAAAATATATTCTTATCCTGAATTTCTTTACGAACAATCCAAAAATAAAACGCGCGTTGTAATTGGTGGTTCTCATGGAAAAACAACCATAACTTCAATGATTCTTCATGTGATGCATTACCATGATATAGCGGTTGATTATATGGTTGGCGCACAATTGGAAGGATTTGACACGATGGTGCATCTTACTGAGGAAAATGATTTTATTGTTTTGGAAGGAGATGAATATTTGTCTTCGCCAATAGACAGAAGACCAAAGTTTCATTTATACCAGCCGAATATTGCTTTAATTTCTGGAATTGCTTGGGATCATATCAATGTTTTTCCAACGTATGAAAATTATGTGGAACAGTTTGAAATTTTTATTGGCAAAATTACCAATGGTGGGATTTTAGTATACAATGAAGAGGATTCCGAAGTGAAACGTGTTGCCGAAGCCGCTACAAATCCAATCCGAAAATTAGCGTATCATACACCAAAATATACCGTAAATGATGGTATTACGCTTCTCGAAACTCCGGAAGGCGACATGCCGATTGAAGTTTTTGGAGCACATAATCTTAATAATTTGGCTGGAGCCAAATGGATTTGCCAAAATATGGGAGTTGATGAAGCCGATTTTTACGAAGCTATCGCGAGTTTTAAAGGGGCTTCAAAACGATTGGAGAAAATCGCTGAAAGTAAAACTAAAGTTGCTTATAAAGATTTTGCCCATTCACCAAGTAAAGTGGCGGCAACTACAAAAGCTGTAAAAGAGCAATATCCAAATAGAACTTTGGTAGCTTGTTTAGAATTACATACATATAGCAGCTTGAATGCTGAATTTTTAAAAGAGTATGAAGGTGCCTTAGAATATGCCGATAAAGCAGTTGTTTTCTATTCTCCGGATGCAGTAAAAATTAAACAGTTGGAAGAAGTGACTTATGAACAGATAGCAAATGCATTCAACAGAAAAGATTTAATCATTTACACGAATCCAAAAGATTTCAAAGACTATTTGTTTCATTTAAATCTTGAGAATTCAGCTTTATTATTGATGAGTTCCGGTAATTATGGTGGATTGAATTTTGATGAAGTAATGGAATTGGTAGAATAGTAAAGTAGAATGAATAACAAAATAAAAATTGTTAAAACGACTAGTGAGAATCCAGATTTTGTTTCTCTCATTGCAGCATTAGATGCCAGTTTATGGGAACGTTATCCAGAGTTAAAAACAAATTATTGGGGAAATAATGTCATTGAATTAAATCCTAATGTTGTTATTATTTATCTCGAAGATAAAGCTGTTGCCTGTGGTTGTTTCAAGAAATACGATAGAAATACAATTGAATTAAAGCGTATGTTTGTTTCTCCCGAAGCAAGAGGGATGGGGCTCGCCCAAAAAATATTGAAAGAACTAGAACTTTGGGCGTATGAATTAGGTTTTTCTGTCTGTGTTTTAGAAACCTTATACAAACAAAAAGAAGCGATTGGTTTGTATCAAAAAGTAGGCTATACTATTGTTGATAACTATCCACCTTATGTGGGTTTAAAAAATAGCATTTGCATGAAAAAACAAATTTAAGAGACAAGCCTATGCCTGAAAATTCTTTTTTTCCAATAACGAACTGGTCCGAAGACGACAAACCACGAGAAAAACTAATGCTCAAAGGCAAAAGTGTTTTGAGTGATGCGGAACTGATTGCTATTTTAATTGGTTCAGGAAGTCGTAACGAATCAGCAGTTGATTTGAGCAAACGGATTTTAGGGAGTGTCAATAATAATCTAAATGCGTTAGGGAAATTATCTATTTCTCAATTGACAAATTTTAAAGGAATAGGAGAGGCCAAAGCTATTTCGATAATTGCAGCTTTAGAACTAGGAAGACGAAGAAGGGCAGAAGATGCTGTTGAATTGACAAAAATTACTTCCAGCAAAACAATTTTCGAAATCATGCAGCCTATTATTGGTGAATTGCCACACGAGGAATTTTGGATTGTATATTTGAATAATTCAAACAAAGTCATTTCAAAATCACAACTCAGTAAAGGCGGTATAACTGGAACTTTGGTAGATGTTAGATTGGTTTTTAAAACGGCACTTGAAATGGGAGCAACAGGATTGATTTTGTGTCACAATCATCCTTCGGGAACATTACTTCCCAGTGATTCCGACAAACAAATTACACGGAAACTGAAACTTGCAGGAGATAGCTTAGAAATAAAAGTATTGGATCATCTTATTGTGACCGATACTAGTTATTTTAGCTTTGTTGATGAGGGAATATTTTAAAAATTTAAAATGAAACATACCATTATAAAAGACGTTTTTTTTGATTTAGATCATACACTTTGGGATTTCGACAGAAATTCTGAATTGACGTTTGATACTATTTTCAATAAAAATCATCCAACAATTGAAACCAAAGAGTTCATTGAAAAATATGTGCCTATAAATCAAGCATGCTGGAAGTTATATCAATACGATAAAATTACGCATGCTGAATTGCGTTACAACCGGTTGAAGCATTCTTTTGATGCAATAAATTATACTATTTCCGATCAACAGATTGAAGATATTGCTCAAGAATACATTCAGCGATTGCCGGAGAACAATCATCTTTTTGACGGGACTTTTGAGGTTTTGGAATATTTAAATCAAAAATATAAACTGCATATTATTACCAATGGTTTTGCGGAGGTGCAATTTAAAAAAATAAGTAATTCCAATATTGGTAGTTATTTTCAAACGATTACCAATTCTGAAATGGCAGGCGTAAAAAAGCCAAATCCTATTATTTTCGAATATGCTCTTGACTTGGCCAAAGCCAAAAAAGAAAGCAGTGTTATGATTGGGGATTGTATTGAAGCAGATGTTCAAGGTGCGCTGAATGCGGGGTTAGATGCCATTTTTTTTAATGAAAGTAATGTTGATGTAGAACAGAATATTAAACAAGTAAATCATTTATTAGAACTAAAAAAATATTTATAAATTGAAATCTCCATGATTCAAAAAAACAACAATCATAAATGAAGAATGGCG
This sequence comes from Flavobacterium esculini, assembly GCF_048284325.1. NCBI lineage: Bacteria > Pseudomonadati > Bacteroidota > Flavobacteriia > Flavobacteriales > Flavobacteriaceae > Flavobacterium > Flavobacterium esculini. The sequence continues at coordinate 50,471 of NZ_JBLVPI010000007.1, forward strand.
ATACCATATTACATTAAAAAACAAATATTATATATATGAAAACAAGATTCCTATTTCTAGTAGTATTAATTTCAAGTTACTGTTTCTCGCAATCTGTAAATGATTATAAGGCGGTGCTTATTCCATTAAAATTTGACTTCACTAAAACAGATAATCAATATAGACTCGCTACTTTATCTAAGTTTAATTTAAATAAAGCCGGTTTTCAAGCATATTATGATAATGAACAATTGCCAAAAGGAAATAATGATAGATGTAGTTTGTTGTATTTTGACGTTGTGAAAGAAAAATCATTTTTAACAACCAAAGTCTATATTATTTTTAAGGATTGTGATAGAAAAATTATTTTTAAATCGGATATTGGTATAAGTAAAGAAAAAGACTATCAACTGGCTTACACCGAAGCATTGAATAAGGCTTTTGTATCTGTTTATGCTTTGCAATATAAATATAATGTTGCAGGTATAAGTAATTCAATTGCAGTCCCTAAACCAGATGTACCAAATGTTTCTAAAGGAATAGTCGAGGTTAGTCCAACGCCAGAGCCTATAAAACAAGTTGTAACGTCACAGAATACAATTGCTGATAATTCGAAAATGTTTTATGCACAACCTACAGCTACGGGTTTTCAATTAATAGACAGCACGCCAAAAGTGATGATGAAAGTCTATAATACTTCTAGAAAAGATTCTTTCATTGCCACAAAAGGAAATACACAAGGTGTTTTAATTGCAATTGGTAATCAGTGGTTTTTTGAATATTACCTAAATGACAAATTAATTTCGGAAAAAATAAACGTAAAATTTTAGAATTTAAAAGAGATATTAAAAATAAAGCGATGCACTGCATCGCTTTATTTTTAATATCCATATTTATTTTTCCAACGGTTTTTTAGAAATTCTCGCATGGTATTTTCGCGGGAGTTGTTTCCTGGATTATAAATTGGCTTGTTACTTAGTTCGTTTGGTAGGAATTCCTGTTCAGCAAAATTATTGGCAAAATCGTGTGAATATTTATACTCTTCGCCATAACCTAATTCTTTCATTAATTTAGTAGGAGCGTTACGCAAATGAATTGGAACAGGCAAATCGCCTGTTTGTTTCACTAGTTGTTGTGCTGTTCCAATAGCAAGATACGAAGCATTACTTTTAGGGGAAGTTGCTAAGTAAATAGCACATTGGCTTAATATAATTCGGCTTTCAGGGTAGCCAATTGTTGAAACTGCCTGAAATGCATTATTAGCCATGATAAAAGCGGTAGGATTTGCATTTCCTATATCTTCACTACTTAGGATAAGCATTCGTCTGGCTATAAATTTTACATCTTCACCACCTTCAATCATTCTTGCTAGCCAATATACGGCTCCGTTTGGATCGCTTCCGCGAATTGATTTTATAAAAGCCGAAACAATATCATAATGTTGTTCGCCGCTTTTGTCATACAAAACGGTATTTTGTTGTACCAATTCGAAAACGCGATTGTTGGTGATTATAATTTCGGCTTCATTAGAGGCGTTTACGACAAGTTCAAAAATATTTAATAGCTTGCGTCCGTCACCTCCAGAAAGTCGCAAAAGTGCCTCCGTTTCTTTTAAAACAATATTTTTCGTTGCCAAAAAGGCGTCCGTTTTCATGGCACGCTCTAATAAGCTTTCCAAATCAGCTTTAGTAAAAGCATTTAAAACATAAACTTGGCAACGCGAAAGTAATGCAGGGATAACTTCAAAACTAGGATTTTCTGTGGTTGCACCAATCAGTGTAATCCAGCCTTTTTCCACTGCTGCTAATAAGGAATCCTGCTGTGATTTGCTAAAACGATGAATCTCATCAATAAATAGTATGGGGTTTTTTGCAGTAAAAAGACCACCACTTTGTTTTGCTTTTTCAATAACATCACGTATGTCTTTTACACCTGAATTGATAGCGCTTAAAATATAAAACGGTCGCTTTGATTCCTGCGCAATAATTTGTGCCAAAGTCGTTTTTCCCGTCCCTGGTGGTCCCCAAAAAATTAGAGAAGGAATTATTCCTTTTATAATTTGTTGAGTCAATGAGCCACTTGGTCCTACCAAATGGGATTGACTGATATAGTCTTCTAATTTTTGAGGTCGAATGCGTTCTGCAAGTGGTGCTTCCATTTGTATTTTAAATCTGAAATCGTTACTCTTCAATCATAAATGAAAATATGACTTTTGTAAAATTACTATTTTTATTTGGAGCTATTTCCAGCTGTCCACTATATCTTTTTATCTCGTTAAAAAAAACGAGATAAAAAGGATACCTCCCGAAACTTCGGGATCATCTGGGCTAGAGGACTGTATTTTAAAATGTCTTTTGGTTTTAATATGACAAAATAGCATTAAATTGCTTTTGGATAAATTTTTGAGCTTAATTCACTAGAACCCGAAACCATAAACTGATGGATAATCATTTCAAATTTACTAATGCTGTTGTTGGACTTCCCCTTTTTTTTGTAGTATTCCTGTGGTTTGTTTTTTGGCTTGAAATCCGATTTGATTTTGATTTTGTTGAAAACGGGATTTACCCAAGATCGTTTTCGGGTTTACAAGGTGTTTTTTTTAGCCCATTTATTCACGGTGATATTGAGCATCTTTATAATAATTCAATTCCGTTACTGATTTTATTGGCGGCTTTACAATTTTTTTATGCCAATCAATCTGTCAAAGTTATTGGATTTGGAATTTTGCTTTCGGGAATGATTACTTGGGTTATTGGCAGGGACAATTATCATATTGGTGCTAGTGGTTTGATTTATGTCTTGGTGAGTTTTATTTTTTTTAAAGGCTTACAAACAAAATATTATCGCTTGGTGGCTTTGTCACTTGCGGTTATTATTATTTATGGGGGGTTGGTTTGGTATGCTTTTCCAAAAGTTGATAAGACAATTTCTTGGGAAGGCCATTTGGCTGGCTTGATAACTGGTTTTGTTTTATCTTTATTTTATAAAACACCGGAGTATAAAAAGGTAATCAAATACGATTGGGAAAAACCAGATTATAACCCTGATGGTGACCCTTTCATGGAGCGTTTTGATACGGATGGAAATTTCGTTAATCTTCCGCCACCTGAAGAATCAGAAGAATTGTGGGCTTATTATTCTTCATCGCTTCCTATAGATTATACAATAGTTTCAAACAAAAAAAATGAATCAAAACCGGAGTCTTAATTCATTTTTTAACAAATTGATTATTTTTAAAATAAAAAATATTTTAACTTCTTTGTCGTACTGCTTCATATAAAAAGGCACCACAAGCTACCGAAACATTTAAAGAGCCAATAGTTCCAAACATAGGCAGTTTTGCTTTCTCATCAACAATTTTTAAAACCGATGGGTTTACACCACGATCTTCAGATCCCATAATTATCGCTACAGGTTCATTTAATGAAATGTCATAGATATTTTGATCTGTTTTTTCTGTAGCGGCTACTGTTTTAATGCCACTGGCCTGTAAAAGAAAAATAGCATCTTTGATGTGTTCTACTTTACAAATAGGAATGTTAAAAACGGCTCCGGCTGAAGTTTTTACGGTATCTCCATTTACGGGAGCGGAACCAGCCTTTTGCACAATAATTCCATTTACACCAGTACACTCGGCAGTTCTGATTATAGCACCAAAATTACGTGCATCAGATATTTGGTCCAAAATTAAAAATAAAGGTTTCTTTCCATTTTCAATTACAGATTCTATCAACGATTCTAAATCAAAAAAGGAGATAGGAGAAATGGTTGCTACTGCACCTTGATGGTTATTAGGCGTAAGTCTATTAAGCTTTTCAACAGGAACGTAAGAGAAGTTAATGTTGCCACGCTTCATCACTTTCATTAAGTCTTTCATCAGTTCGCTGCTTGCTTCCTTTTGAATGTATACTTTGTCTACCGTTGCGCCTGCTTGTATGGCTTCAATTATTGCTCTAATCCCGAATATTTGGTGTTCTTTTTCCATGGTGCAAAGATATAAAAAAGGTTTGTATAAAAAAACCGCTCCAGATGGGAGCGGTTCTTAATTAGTATGTAATAATTTTTATTTTAGTAATTATGGTTGCGTATAACACTAAAATCATAAAACCAATGTAACAAAAGCAAAAGACTATTTTTATCTTATCGTTTTTGGTATCTTTTATTTTCAGTTCTCAATTGTATTTCCATTTTTGGAAGTCAGACTGCAACTCGCTTTTATATTTGGTGTAAAGTTTTATTTCGGTTGTACTCATTTTGGTTCTCTTAGAGAGACAATTTATTTATCAAAAGTATTAAACTATAAATCAATTATCTCTTTTTCGATTTAAAATTCATACGAGGTTGGGTTTTCCTAATGATTTTTTTTCTTTGCTATTTTTTTTCCGGATTTTAAAGTGTCGATTATAGCTATAATCCCCAATATTTGAAGTTCTTTTTCCATGGTTCAAAGACAAAAAAAAACCATCACTAATGAAAGTGATGGTTTTTTAAAAAATTAATTAGTAGTATAGTTTTCTAAAACTGAGTATAACTTACTATTTTTTATTATTTAATCGTGCATGTTTTGTAGCATCTAGTAGGGTGTTAGCTGTTTTAAGAGTAGCTATCGTAGTAGGAATGCTATTTTTCAAGGTATAAACTCCATTAAGAACTACTATAGTTACTACATATTTTAATGGCGCAGTTATATTTCCTTGTTCATGACCTAAAGTTTTTGAATTTGGCGCAAACTGAGCTTCTTGAGCGAATGTTCCAGAAACATTACTACCACCCCTAGAGTAATCTACAGTAATAGGAATGGTGAATTGAGGAGTGTTCATTGTATGAAGCCCATGATTATCCCAAAGGTCATAATAGATATGATAAGTACCATTAGGGAATTTAGCAGGCGTAACTGTTAATAGTTCAGGACATCCAGATGCAGCTGCTTGGTATATTCCAAGATCTACTAAATTTGCATTTAATACATAGAAATCTAAGTCATATCCGATACCGCATAAAGTTTTAGCTACTGCTCCATCTGAAAAGGCTTTGCTAAAATTAAACTTTAAGTCTAGATTATCAGATAAAGCATTAACTATAGTAAATGATATAGTAGTTGCAGGAACGGAAGCATTAGAAATGTTTACACCACCACCTATTTCTAAGACGAAATTTTCAGTTGGCTCATAAACACCATCACTTAAAATGCTAATATTTCCTGTTACAGATGTAGTATACGCTTTAATTAAAAGTATGTCATCAAATTCAAAATCCGTATGTACAGTTGCTGTACCTGATTTTACTTTCACATGTAAATAAATATCAACGGGTTGGGCATTAGAGAGAGTAACTTTATACTGATATTTCCCTGCAGCTTTTTCATTTACTGTTTGTGTTGCCGCCAATGGCGCAACAAAAGCAACAGTACTCGTAACATTTTGAGCAACTTCAATGGTGCTTTGACCTGTAAGTTCTGGCTCTTCCTGACATCCTACAAAAAGTAGTGCAGTCATTGAAAGTGCTGAAAATATAAATTGTTTGGTTATTTTTTTCATTATCGTTTTTTTTATATTATTCGACTATTCTTTCTAAAACTTCATAAAATTCACGTGGTCCAGAACCAGCAGTAAAGTAACCGTAAGTTCTGTAGATTCTGTCTTTTTTAGTAAGATCATCTTTAGTTACCGTGTTTTGAGGCCCTGGAAATGCACATGCTTTTAGGAATGAAGTCGGGCTTTCCACACAGTTAATTAATGGCTGGCCATTCAGCAACTGTAGTGCTCCTTTGTAAGATTGTGGCGTTTGAACCACACCTGCAGGACTAATTGTAAAATAATGTGTATTGGTAGCTGCTTGAAAAGGACCAGCGTAATCAACAAATCTGTATGTTGTTGCATCAACAGATTCTATTACACGAACATCTCCGTTCCATGAACTTGGAGTCGCGCCAAGTCTCCAGTAATTACTTTCAATAACTCTGTAAGTTCCTGCAAAACGGGTTCCTACAGCAATTTTTGTAGTTTTAGAATTATTATGGACAGTTCCTTCAGAAGTTGTCGTTACATATTTCAAAGTCCAGGCATCTCCAATTTTTAATAAACTGTCATCTGTTGGAAGTGGTTGACCACCTACAGTTAGACCCGTTTTTAATTCATTGTATGTAACGTTAAAATCAATAATTTGATTTTTTGGTGTAGCTGGAATATCGATTGTTTTGAATAATACTTCGTTGCTTTTTACGCCAGCCACATTTGTGAATGATTTGTAAATTTCAATTTTTGTAGTTAAAACCGCACCTTGAAAAACCGTAAGTTTTACCGGATATTTGAAGTCGTTTCCGTTTCCAACCACATATCCTACTAATCCTGAATTTACAGTTAATAAGCCACCAGTTTCTGCTCCACCTGTTAGTGCATCACTGTCTTTCTCACATGAAAAAAGACCAGCTAAGACTAAAAGAGCTAAAGAATATAATTTAAATTTTTTCATTTTTTTCTTTTTAAATATTATTATTTCATCCACCAAAGACGAGATGTTAATTTATCTCCACCTGTTAATGTTGCAGTTGCAGCATCATAATTTACTCTGTTAAGTGAAATTTCCTGTGAATTAAAATATAATCTTGAAGGAATACTAGCTTCTTTTGCTTCAACTACCGGGGATAAAGCTGGATACCCTGTTCTTCTCCATTCTGTCCAAGCTTCAAAACCCTGACCAAACAAAGCAAACCAAGTTTGTTCACCAATTTTAATCCTCGCATCAGCCTGATTATTAAATTCGATGTTAGGCAGCGCTACATAAGCTGCGGCACTTGCTTCAATCCCGTTGAATTTAAAGTTAGCAGTGATGCCGTTTTTATAATGAAGTAATGCAGCTGCATTACCTCCGGAAACATATCCTTCGTTGATTGCTGCAGCCAATAAAAATTCGGATTGTGCGTAAGATAAAATAACACCAGGGAAAGTAGGATTTAGATAAAAGGTCCCTATAGATGAAAATCCAAGATAATTCCCTGAATTTTCAACACCTGGGGTATTTCCAACATATAATCCAGCATTATTTTTTTGTGCATATACAGCTAATCTAGGATCTGCTAATGCTTGTAATTTATTTACCAAAACAGAACTCACTTTATATTCAGTTCGTGTACCAAAAATGACAGTTTCATAAATTGGATTTGCATCCGGTTGAGCTGGTAAATATTTCAATTGAGCACTATCATCATTAGAAGACATTAATTGTCCTGCATTTACTAATGCTTGAAGTTGAGCGCTGACATTTTTAGCTTTAGAAATTCTCATTAGAGCTTTTAACTTTAATGAATTAGCTAATTTTCTCCATTTTGAAGTGTTTCCAGCATATACTAAATCAGAAGTAACAGGAACAAGACCTGTACCATTTGCCAATAGTACATCTGCACGAGTCAACATGTCTAGTATACCATCGTAAACAACTTCCTGGCTGTCATAAGCTGGTTTTAAATTTCCAACTTGATTAAATTCCTTAAATGGAATTGGACCATATAAATCAGTCAAAATTTGAAATCCATTTGCCTGAAGGACTAATGAAATTCCTTTAAGATTACTATTTCCTTCGGCGTCAGCCAATGTGTACATAGATTGAGCGTCAGCTATAACAGAGGCATATAAATTAGTCCATATGCCGTCTATAGCACCTCTTCTAGGAACATATCGTTCCTCATCGTTGTACTGAACTTTAGACAGGTGCTGAGCCCACACCATACCCATATCTCCACCTTGTTGCATACCATAAATAGTATTCTGGTTGACACGAACAATGTTTCCTAGTAATAAATGTGCAGGAACTGCTACAGCATTATTTGGATCTGTATTCACTTCTTCGAAGTCTTTATCACAACTTGCACTCGAAAGCGCAATCAATGCAATAAATAAAATTGATATTTTTTTCATGATTTTCTAATTATTAGATTTAAAATTTAACTGATAAGTTAAACCCATAAGACCTTGCTGAAGGAATTTGACCAAATTCCATACCTTGATTTGCATTACTGCTACTAAACCCAGTTTCTGGATCAATATGTGGAGCCGCTTTGTATAAAATGGCTAAGTTTCTTGCAACTACAGAAAATTTAATGTCTGTGATTGCTGTACTGTTAAACCATTGTTTTGGGAAAGTATACCCTAAAGACATTTGTCTTAATTTAACATACGTTGCGTCAAAAATAGCACTTTCTTCAATTGTGTTACCATACGCTGATTGATTAAATACTTTTGCACTTACAACTACATTGTTAGGAACAAAACCACCTGCGCCATCAGACATAACTCCATTACCTACAACGCCAGTTTCACGACCAATCAAAGATTCTTCTAAAGTACCAGCATATCTACCCCAGGCATAGGTCATAGAGTGAACATCACCACCAACCTTAGCATCAATTAATGTAGTCATATCAAAACCTTTGTACTTCAAAGTAAAGTTTGCTCCACCAGTCCAATCAGGAGTGATATTACCTAATACTTTTTTATCAGTTTCTATAACAGGTATTCCATTTGCATAAATTACATTTCCATCAGTATCTTTTGAGAATCCTCTACCAACAAGAGAACCATAAGGCTGACCTTCTCTAGCTTCTAAAGTAATACCCCATTGTTGACCTAATATGTAAGTATCTAATCCACCAAGTGAAGTTACAGTATTCTTATTTTTGGCAAAGTTTAAATCGATGTCAAAGCTAAAATCTTTAGATTTTAAAGCGGTAACGCCTAATTGCAACTCAATACCTTTGTTTTCCATTGAGGCAATGTTGTCCCAAACGCTTGTGAATCCTGTTGATGCTGAAACTTGAATCGGCACTAATAAATCAGAACTCTTTTTTGTGTAATACGTACCTGCAAAACGCAATCTGTTTTGGAAAGCATTTAAATCAATACCAAATTCCGTTCCAATAATTGTTTCCGGTCTTAAGTTTGGATTAAATTGGGTATTTGGCGTAGAAGCCTGATTTCCCCAACCATTATTTTGAAGATTGTAAGTAGAGTTTAAATTATACGCTCCTAAAGCTCCAGTTCCACCTACTTTAGACCATCCACCTCTTAATTTGATATAATTAACAGCCGATCCAGTTGTATTTAAAAGTTCAGATAAAACTAAAGATCCAGATACTGCAGGGTAGAAAAATGAATTGTTTTTTGATGGTAATACACTTGCCCAATCATTTCTACCAGAAAAATCAACATAGAAATAATTTTTGTAAGACACTTGACCAAAACCATACATAGATCCAATTCTTACTTCATTGTAATTATTTCCAAAAATAGGAGTTGTTCCTGATTTAATATTAGCTAAACTGTAAAAATTAGGCAATTCCAAAGCAGTTATAGTTCCAAATGTTTGAGTAGATTTTCTTCTCATGTGGTTGGCACCAAAATTTACTGTGAAGGCAATGTCTTCAGTAATGTTATTTTTGTACCCTAAAAGCATTTCTGAATTTATTTCAGAATATCTTAAAGAATTTTGAGTGTAAGATCCACTAGGAGCACTGTTTGATCCAATTGCTTGTCTGCCAGTGGTTAGTTGAGAGTATTGATCTAATGAAATTTTACCAGTTGCAGTGAAGTTTTTGAAAATATCATATGCTAAATATGCAGAACCAGTTATTCTGTCTTTATCAAATGTATTTCTATTAGTCGCTAAAACCCAGTAAGGATTGTTTTGAAAGTTGGTGTTCCAGTTAAGAGGAGTTCCTTGCGCAGCAGTTCCTTCAGCAGCTAAAGGCAAATTGTTAAAATCTTTTAAATCACTGAAATTAACATTTCTTGCAGACCAGATAAACTGTTGTGCCACATTCTCATTATCATATCCACCTGTTGGTAAATTATTACTTTTATCATTAAAAAACATTAATGATACACCTGATCTTAGTTTTTCACCAATTTTCAGGTTACCATTTATGCTAGCATTGAATTTTTTAAAATCAGTATGGGGTAACATACCTTTTTCATCAGAGTTACCAACAGACATTCTAAAGTTAGCTTCTTCAGTACCTGAAGATAAGGATAAGTTGTTCGTTGTTGATATAGCTGTTTCGTAGAAATCTCTTACATTATTAGGATGGGAAATCCAAGGTAATGGAGCTCCACCTACTTTGTATGAATCCCATTGAACAAAAGATAATCCTTTGTCTAATGCTGGACCCCAACTTTCATCCACTCCATCATTGTAACCTCCACCTGCACCGTCAACAAATTCAAAATAATCTGAAGTTGCACCCTGACCGTATGAATTTTGGTAATTTGGTACAACTAAAGGGTTTGAAAAAGTCGTGTTTGTATTGAATGAAATTATGCTTTTCCCTTTTCCTGTTTTTCCTGATTTGGTTGTAATTATAATTACACCATTACTTGCTCTAAGACCATATAATGCAGCAGCATTGGGTCCCTTAAGAACGGTCATAGACTCGATGTCATCAGGACTAATACTAGCAACACCATTAGGTAAATCACGACCACCATTAGCATCGGCATTACCAGCTGATGAATTGTCAAAAGGCACGCCATCAACAACAAATAAAGCTTGGTTATTTCCAGTAATTGAAGAGTTTCCTCTTAATACTACTCTTGAAGATGCCCCAACCGCTCCTGAGCTATTGGTTACTTGAACTCCGGCAATTTTACCACTCAAGGCATTTACTAAGTTGCTTTCTCTTGCTTCAGTAAGGGCTTCTCCTTTTACACTTTGTGCAGCATAGCCTATTGCTTTTTCTGATCTCTTGATTCCTAAAGCTGTTACAATAACACCTTCAAGTTCTAAAGCGACACTTGCTAATTTTACATTGATAACAGATGAACTCGATTTAACTTCTTGGGTTTTCATTCCGATGTAGCTAAAAACCAAGACCTGACTTGGTGTTGCTTTGATAGAATATTTCCCGTCAAAATCAGTTTGTGTTCCAGTATTTGTCCCTTTTAATAATACACTCACACCTGGTATAGGTAATCCGGTATTATCAGAAACAATTCCTGAAACAGCTCTTTCTTGCGCAAAAGTTAGTTGCGCCACAAGTACTATTAATAGTACTAAGAATCCATTGAACTTTAGTTTCATTTTTTATAATTTTGAATTAGTGAGACAAAAATCTTAATAATTTGTTAACTTTCCTAACATTTGAAATGATTTTTTATGCACGCATTCAAAATTTAACATTATAACATATGTGAATGATAGTGTTATAAAAATTTAGTTTTTGGATTTTAGTGCCTCCGTTTGCAAAAGCTAATTTTAATAATCCATTTTTTGTTTGTATGCCTAATCCTAGTCCCAGTCCTATTAGTCCCGTTTTTTGATTGCTCTCTTTTGTAATTGTTGGGTCTTTGTATGTGCTGTAATCTATAATGGAATGAATGTATAAACTAGGGGAAAGAGTATGTCGATATTCTGTTAATATTGATGTTAAAAAATTTGCTTGAAGACTGTTTTCTTCGAATCCTCGAATGGAATTTATTCCGCCAAAACGAAATAATTCATTTATGATGTAAGTATTGCTTTGTAAAAAATAATTTTGACTTTTTATGTTGATGCTATTCTTTTCGTCTAGATTGAGATTATGCGTAGCTTCGAGATTGATATAAAATTGTTTGTTTGCCGTTGTTTCGGATAAATTATGGGAGTTTCTTTTTCCGAATCCAATTGTAAGTATGAGGGTTGGTTTTTTTGAAAAAACGGAATTGGTGTTATTTTTTGTGTATTCGAAATCTAAAGTCCAAAATGAGTTTTTGTAGTCTCGGAGTTCCTCGTTGTTAGTGTTTTGAATATCGCTGGATTCAGTTGATTCGTGGCCTACGTAAAATCGAGTGTTGTAATTGATGAAATAACCTAAATTGATTCCTGTTTTTGTGTTTTGGTAGGTGCTGTCTTGTTTGAAAATGGCAAGGTGGGCTTTTAATCCGATTGGAGTTCTAAGTAAATAGGGTAATTCTATATTAGTTTTAAATGTTTTTTGTTTGTTTCCGTCGTTTTTCCAATAGATTGAAAATTCTTCTCCTGCTCGTAAAGTGTTTTCTAAGTGTATGTCCAAATAGCCGTTAAAAGTTGTTTTTTTGTTCTCGTTGTTAGAAAATCCTAGGAACCCGTCAAAAGTATTTGACTTTCTTTTTTGAAGATAGACGTATATTTTTGTAGTGTCCTTTGTGAATAAAATTTCAGGATATTTTACTTGACTTACAAATTTAAATTTTTCGAATTCATTGTGTATTTCATCAACAATGTTTTTATTAAAGGTTTTGTTTTGGTATTTGTGATTGATTTGTGTTGTGTATCCTTTAGGGAAGTTTGTTTTATTGTTCTTTTCAATATGTATAATTTCAATTGCATTTAATTTTCTTTTCTTATCGGATGTGACTTCTAAATCAGCGTAAAGTGTTTGGTTTATGTTTAAAATATTAATCAGCTTTAATTTCGCTAAAGCAAAACCCTTTTGTTGAAACTTATGTAGAGCGTTGTTTAAGAAGGTTTCTGTTTCTTTATATCCGATAACGATGGTGTCTTTTGTTTTGTTAGTTCTAATAGAGTTAAACAGTTCTTTGTTTTTACCTATATATATATGTATTGTTTTGATTTTTTTTCCGAGAATTATTTTTGTGACATAGCTAGAGTCATTTAATTTGATATTGTCAGTTATGTTGTTTTCAATAAATCCTATTTTAGAGAGTTTGTCTGATATTCGAGTTGTTTCGTCAAGGATAGATTTTGTGTTTTTATGATTTGAATTGTAATTCAATGAATCTATAGTTTTTGTTTCGGAATCTGAGTTGCCAATTATTTGCAATTGAAAATTTTGAGCAGGACAACGCAATCCAAAGTTCAATAATAAAATTAAAAGTAGCAAAGGTTTCAAATGAGTATGTGTTTTAATAAATGTAATACAAATATCTGTGGTTTGTAATAAAAATCAAACGGCAAAATAATGTTATTGAAAATTAATAGTTTAACGTTTGTAGAGTGGAAAATATTTTCTACATTTGCAACCCCGTAAAAAGCGGGAATTTAATATAATAAGAAATTTTTAGTATTAATTATGCCAACAATTCAACAATTAGTAAGAACAGGAAGAACTCAGATAACTAAGAAGAGTAAATCGGTTGCTTTAGATTCTTGTCCTCAAAGAAGAGGGGTTTGTACGCGTGTTTACACTACAACACCAAAAAAACCAAACTCTGCAATGCGTAAAGTAGCGCGTGTACGTTTGACAAATGGTAATGAAGTGAATGCTTACATCCCTGGTGAAGGACACAATTTACAAGAGCACTCGATAGTATTAGTTAGGGGTGGAAGGGTAAAGGATTTACCAGGAGTTAGATATCACATCGTTCGTGGTGCGCTTGATACGTCAGGAGTAGCAGGAAGAACGCAAAGAAGATCTAAGTATGGAGCAAAACGCCCAAAAGAAGCAAAAAAGTAATTTAAAAAGTTATTTCTTGTAGAGATGTGATTCGTTACAGCTGTATGGGTATGACATTTTATTAAAAAAAAGACATGAGAAAAAGAGCGGCAAAGAAAAGACCACTTTTACCAGATCCAAGGTTTAATGACCAACTGGTAACACGTTTTGTGAACAACTTAATGTGGGATGGAAAAAAATCGACAGCGTTTAAAGTATTTTATGATGCGATTGACATCATTGAGTCTAAAAAACAAGATGCAGAGAAACCATCATTAGAAATTTGGAAAGATGCGTTAACTAATGTTATGCCTCACGTAGAAGTACGTAGTCGTAGAGTAGGTGGAGCTACATTTCAGATTCCAATGCAAATTCGTCCAGATAGAAAAATTTCTATGGCAATGAAGTGGTTAATACTTTATTCTAGAAGAAGAAACGAAAAATCTATGGCTCAAAGGTTAGCTTCAGAATGTTTAGCTGCGGCTAAAGAAGAAGGAGCGGCTGTTAAGAAAAGAATGGATACTCACAAAATGGCAGAGGCTAATAAAGCTTTCTCTCACTTTAGATTTTAATTCTTAAGAAATGGCTAGAGATCTTAAATATACAAGAAATATAGGAATTGCTGCTCACATTGATGCTGGTAAAACAACAACGACGGAGCGTATATTATTCTATACAGGAAAATCACACAAAATTGGCGAAGTGCATGATGGTGCTGCAACAATGGACTGGATGGCGCAAGAGCAAGAAAGAGGTATTACAATTACTTCTGCGGCTACTACATGTGAATGGAATTTTCCTACTACACAAGGTAAAGTGTTGCCTGAAACATTGCCTTATCACTTTAATATTATTGATACACCGGGACACGTTGACTTTACAGTTGAAGTGAACCGTTCTTTGCGTGTACTTGATGGTTTGGTTTTCTTATTTAGTGCGGTTGATGGTGTTGAACCGCAATCAGAAACTAACTGGAGATTGGCAGATCAGTACCATGTACCGCGTATTGGTTTTGTTAATAAAATGGACAGACAAGGATCTAACTTTTTGATGGTATGTCAACAAGTAAGAGATATGTTAAAATCTAATGCGGTTGCAATCACTTTGCCAATTGGTGAAGAAAATGATTTTAAAGGGGTTGTCGATTTAGTTAAAAATCAAGCTATAGTATGGCATGAAGAGGGTCTAGGAGCAACTTATGATATTGTGCCTATTCCAGAAGATATGCTTGAAGAGGTTAAAGAATACAGATCGATTCTTATTGAAGCAGTTGCTGATTATGATGAGACTTTGCTTGAAAAATTCATGGAAGATGAAAACTCTATTACAGAGGAGGAAATCAACATTGCATTAAGAGCAGCTGTAATGGATATGGCTATCATCCCGATGATTGCTGGTTCTTCCTTTAAGAATAAAGGAGTTCAATTCATGCTTGATGCAGTATGTAAATATTTGCCATCTCCAATGGACAAAGCGGGTATCGAAGGAATTCATCCTGATGATGCTGATTTGTTAGAAGAAGATCAAACTAAAATTTTGCGTAAGCCAGATGTTAAAGAGCCATTCGCTGCTTTAGCTTTTAAAATTGCTACTGATCCATTCGTAGGTCGTTTAGCATTTTTCCGTGCTTATTCAGGTCGTTTGGACGCAGGTTCTTACGTTTTGAATACACGTTCTGGAAACAAAGAAAGAATTTCTCGTATCTATCAAATGCATGCTAACAAACAAAACCCAATCGAATATATCGAAGCGGGTGATATTGGAGCGGCAGTTGGATTTAAAGATATTAAAACTGGAGATACTTTGTGTGATGAAAAACACCCAATTATTCTAGAAAGTATGAAATTCCCAGCGCCAGTAATTGGTATTGCAATTGAGCCTAAAACTAAGGCTGACGTAGATAAAATGGGTATGGCTTTAGCTAAATTAGCTGAAGAGGATCCTACTTTTACTGTTAGAACAGATGAGGCTTCGGGTCAAACTATTATCTCAGGTATGGGTGAGCTTCACTTAGATATCTTAGTTGATAGAATGAAACGTGAATTTAAAGTTGAAGTAAACCAAGGTGAGCCTCAAGTTGAATACAAAGAAGCTTTTACTAAAAAAGCACAGCATAGAGAAACATACAAGAAGCAATCTGGAGGTCGTGGTAAATTCGGTGATATCGTGTTTATACTTGAGCCAGCAGATGAAGTTGACGGTAAAGCTCCAGTTGGATTGCAGTTTGTAAATGCAGTAAAAGGTGGTAACGTTCCTAAAGAATATATTCCATCAGTTGAAAAAGGTTTCAGAGAAGCTATGAAAACAGGTCCTTTAGCAGGATATCAAGTAGATAGTTTGAAAGTAACTTTATTAGACGGATCTTTCCACCCGGTGGATTCTGATGCACTTTCTTTTGAACTTGCAGCAAGAATGGGGTATAGAGAGGTGGCTAAAGCAGCTGGTGCTGTTATATTAGAGCCAATCATGAAAATGGAAGTGATTACACCAGAAGAAAACATGGGAGATATCGTAGGTGATATCAACCGTCGTAGAGGTCAGGTGAATGATATGGGAGATAGAGCTGGTGCAAAAACTATCAAAGCAGATGTGCCATTATCTGAAATGTTTGGATACGTTACTACGTTAAGAACGCTTTCATCTGGTAGAGCAACGTCTACTATGGAATTTTCACATTACTCTGAAACGCCTTCTAATATTTCAGAAGCAGTTATCAAAAAAGCAAAAGGAAACGCATAATCTTTAA
The DNA here is from genome assembly GCF_048284325.1 of Flavobacterium esculini. Taxonomy (NCBI): domain Bacteria; kingdom Pseudomonadati; phylum Bacteroidota; class Flavobacteriia; order Flavobacteriales; family Flavobacteriaceae; genus Flavobacterium; species Flavobacterium esculini. The sequence goes on from NZ_JBLVPI010000007.1 coordinate 66,598, forward strand.
GAAAATGAGTCAAAAAATCAGAATAAAATTAAAATCTTACGATCACATGTTGGTAGATAAGTCTGCTGAAAAGATCGTAAAAACGGTAAAAAGTACCGGTGCAGTTGTTACAGGGCCAATTCCATTGCCAACTCACAAAAAACTTTTTACAGTGCTACGTTCTCCACACGTTAACAAAAAAGCGAGAGAGCAATTTGAAGTAATGTCATACAAGAGATTAATTGACATTTATTCATCTTCATCTAAAACTATTGATGCGTTAATGAAACTTGAATTACCAAGTGGAGTTGAAGTTGAAATCAAAGTTTAAGTAGTTTAAGAGTAAAAAAGGACGCTGTTTTTAATCGAAAATTATTTTTTTGGTTTGTGTGTAAATAAGTTATACATTTGCACCCACTAAAAAAATAGGATTCGGTTAAAAGCTGCGTTCTATATTTATATTTAATAATTAATAATTAATAATTATGTCTGGGTTAATTGGTAAAAAAATCGGCATGACTAGCATTTTCGACGAGAACGGGAAGAATATTCCTTGTACAGTAATCGAAGCTGGACCATGTGTTGTTACCCAAGTCAGAACCAAAGGTGTTGACGGGTACGAAGCGTTGCAACTTGGTTTCGATGACAAAAACGAGAAACATTCCACAAAAGCGGCTTTAGGTCACTTTAAAAAAGCGGGAACTGTAGCTAAGAAAAAAGTCGTTGAATTCCGAGATTTCGCAACCGAACAAAATTTAGGAGATCTTATTGATGTTTCTATTTTTCAAGAAGGAGAATTTGTGGATGTACAAGGTGTATCTAAAGGTAAAGGTTTTCAAGGGGTTGTAAAACGTCACGGTTTTGGTGGTGTTGGTCAAGCAACTCACGGTCAACACAACCGTTTAAGAGCGCCAGGTTCTGTAGGAGCTTCTTCTTATCCATCTAGAGTATTTAAAGGAATGCGTATGGCTGGAAGAATGGGAGGAGACAATGTAAAAGTTCAAAACCTTAGAGTTTTAAAAGTAGTTGCTGAAAAGAACCTACTTGTTATTAAAGGATGTGTTCCTGGATGTAACAACTCTTATGTAATCATTCAGAAGTAATGGAAGCAAAAGTATTAGATTTCAACGGAAAAGATACTGGAAGAAAAGTTCAACTTTCTGATTCAGTATTTGGTATAGAACCAAACAATCACGCAGTATACCTTGATGTAAAGCAATATCTTGCTAATCAAAGACAAGGAACGCACAAAGCTAAAGAAAGAGCTGAAGTTGCGGGAAGTACGCGTAAGATTAAAAAACAAAAAGGAACTGGTACTGCTCGTGCGGGTAGTGCAAAGAATCCATTATTTAAAGGTGGTGGAACAGTTTTCGGACCAAGACCAAGAAGTTATTCATTTAAATTGAATAAAAGCTTGAAACGTTTGGCAAGAAAATCTGCTTTCTCAATTAAAGCAAAAGAGTCGAACATTATCGTACTTGAAGATTTTAATTTTGAAACACCAAACACTAAAAATTTCATCAACGTTTTGAAAGCTTTAGAGTTAGAAAATAAAAAATCCCTGTTTGTCTTGGGTGATACAAATAAAAATGTATATTTGTCGTCACGCAATTTAAAAGGCTCTAACGTGGTAAGTAGCTTAGAATTAAGTACTTACGCTATCTTAAACGCTAATAATTTAGTGCTTTTAGAGAGTTCTTTGGAGATAATTGAAGAAAATTTAAGTAAATAATAGGATATGAGCATCATAATTAAGCCTATAGTAACGGAAAAAGTAACCAAAGAAAGTGAAGTTTTAAACCGCTTCGGATTTGTTGTTGACAAAAAAGCAAACAAAGTACAAATTAAGAAAGCTGTTGAAGCTGCTTATGGAGTAACTGTTTTGAGTGTTAACACCATGAACGTAAGACCGGATAGAACTACTAAATACACTAAAAGTGGTTTAATCAGTGGAAAGACTAATGCAATTAAAAAAGCAATTGTTCAAGTACAAGAAGGAGAAACAATTGATTTTTACAACAATATCTAAGATAAAATGTCAGTAAGAAAATTAAAACCTATTACCCCAGGTCAGCGATTTAGAGTTGTGAATGGTTATGACGCCATTACAACTGATAAGCCGGAACGCTCTTTGATAGCGCCGATAAAAAACTCTGGTGGTAGAAATAGTCAAGGAAAGATGACCATGCGTTATACGGGTGGTGGTCACAAGCAGAGATATCGTATCATTGATTTTAAACGTACAAAAGAAGGAATTCCTGCTACGGTTAAGTCAATTGAATATGATCCAAATCGTACTGCATTTATCGCTTTGTTAGCGTATGCTGATGGGGAGAAAACGTATGTTATTGCTCAAAACGGATTGAAAGTTGGTCAGAAATTAGTTTCTGGTCCTGAATCTCAACCTGAAATTGGTAATACTTTACCTTTAAGTAGAGTTCCACTTGGAACTGTGATTTCTTGTATTGAATTGAGACCAGGTCAGGGAGCTGTAATAGCTCGTTCTGCTGGAACATTTGCTCAATTAATGGCAAGAGATGGAAAATATGCTACAATTAAAATGCCTTCTGGAGAAACAAGATTAATCTTGTTGACGTGTTCGGCTACAATTGGAGCGGTTTCTAATTCAGATCACCAATTAGTTGTGTCAGGAAAAGCTGGTAGAACAAGATGGTTAGGAAGAAGACCTAGAACAAGACCTGTTGCAATGAACCCTGTCGATCACCCAATGGGTGGTGGTGAAGGACGTTCTTCTGGTGGACATCCACGTTCAAGAAATGGAATACCAGCTAAAGGTTATAGAACTCGTTCTAAGAAAAACCCGAGTAACAAGTATATCGTAGAACGTAGAAAGAAATAATAAGATATGGCACGTTCATTAAAAAAAGGACCTTTCGTTCATTATAAGTTAGACAAGAAAGTTCAGGAAAACATTGCAGGTGGAAACAAAGGAGTGGTTAAGACATGGTCTAGAGCTTCTATGATTACTCCAGACTTTGTTGGACAAACTATCGCAGTTCATAACGGTCGTCAATTTGTACCAGTTTACGTAACAGAAAACATGGTAGGTCACAAATTAGGAGAATTTTCACCAACTAGATCTTTTAGAGGTCATGCTGGAGCAAAAAATAAAGGTAAAAAATAAGAAGCAATGGGAGTTCGTAAAAGAGAAACAGCAGATGCAAGAAAAGAGGCTAACAAGTCTTTGGCCTTCGCAAAGTTAAATAACTGCCCTACTTCACCTAGAAAAATGCGCTTAGTAGCAGATCTAGTAAGAGGTCAGAAGGTAGAAAGAGCACTTAACATCTTGAGATTCAGTTCTAAAGAAGCTTCAAGAAAATTAGAAAAATTGGTTTTATCTGTTATTGCCAACTGGCAAGCAAAAAACCCTGAAGCTAATATGGAAGAAGCGGGTTTATTTGTTAAGGAAATCCGTGTTGATGGTGGAATGATGTTGAAAAGACTTCGTCCAGCACCACAAGGAAGAGCACACAGAATTAGAAAACGTTCTAACCACGTAACAATCGTGCTTGGAGCTATCAATAACACACAAAGCAATTCTTAAGCATGGGACAAAAGACAAATCCAATTGGAAATAGACTTGGTATCATCAGAGGATGGGACTCAAACTGGTATGGTGGAAATGATTATGGTGATAAACTTGCCGAAGATCACAAAATTAGAAAGTATATCCATGCTCGTTTATCAAAAGCTAGTGTATCAAAAGTAATCATCGAGAGAACTTTAAAACTTGTAACCGTTACTATCACTACAGCCAGACCTGGTATTATTATCGGAAAAGGTGGACAAGAGGTAGACAAGTTGAAAGAAGAACTTAAGAAAATTACTGACAAAGAGGTTCAAATCAACATCTTTGAAATCAAAAGACCTGAACTTGACGCGTATCTAGTTGCTACAAGCATCTGTCGTCAAATCGAAAGCAGAATTTCTTACAGACGTGCAATCAAAATGGCTATTGCTGCTTCTATGCGTATGAACGCAGAAGGTATTAAAGTTTTGATTTCTGGTCGTTTGAATGGTGCTGAGATGGCACGTTCAGAAGGTTTCAAAGAAGGTAGAATTCCTCTATCAACTTTCAGAGCTGATATTGATTATGCTTTGGCTGAAGCTCATACTACTTATGGTAGAATGGGAATCAAAGTGTGGATCATGAAAGGTGAAGTTTATGGAAAGAGAGATCTTTCCCCGCTTGCAGGAATGGATAAAAAACAATCCGGAACTGGTGGTGGTAAAGGTGGCGAGTCTCCTAGAGGAGATAGAAAGCCTTTTAATAAAGGTGGAAAACCAGACGCTCGTAAAAGAAAGTAAATTTTTAAACTAAAGAAAAATGTTACAGCCTAAAAGAACAAAATACCGTAAGGTACAAAAGGGTAAAATGAAAGGAAATTCTCAAAGAGGACATGAACTTTCTAATGGAATGTTTGGTATTAAATCTGTACATGAAGATGGAATGTTCTTAACTTCTCGTCAAATCGAAGCTGCGCGTATCGCTGCAACTCGTTTTATGAAGAGAGAGGGACAATTATGGATCAAAATATTTCCAGACAAACCAATTACTAAGAAACCTCTTGAGGTACGTATGGGTAAAGGAAAAGGAGCCGTTGAATATTGGGCTGCTGTTGTTAAACCCGGAAGAATTATGTTTGAAGTTGGAGGAGTACCTTTGTCAGTTGCAAAAGAGGCGTTACGTCTTGCGGCTCAAAAGCTTCCAGTAAAAACTAAATTCGTTGTTGCTAGAGATTTCGAAGCATAATTTATATTATATTATGAAACAATCAGAAATAAAAGATCTTTCTGCAGCGGAGTTGCAAGAAAAACTTAGCCAGACTAAGAAGGCATATGCCGACCTAAAAATGGCTCACGCTATTTCTCCAATTGAGAACCCACTTCAAATTAGAAGTGTAAGAAGAACAGTTGCAAGATTAGCTACGGAACTTACTAAAAGAGAGTTGCAATAATTGTAATCTGCTGAAAGATGGAAGAAAAAAGAAATTTAAGAAAAGAAAGAGTTGGTGTTGTAACTTCGGACAAGATGGATAAATCTATTGTTGTTGCAGAAGTGCGTAAAGTTAAACACCCATTATACGGTAAGTTCGTGTTGAAAACTAAAAAGTATCACGCACACGACGAAAAGAACGACTGCAACATTGGAGATACTGTAAGGATTAGCGAAACGCGTCCTATGAGTAAAACAAAATGTTGGAGGTTAGTTGAAATCCTAGAAAGAGCTAAATAATTATGGTACAACAAGAATCAAGACTAAAAGTAGCAGATAACACTGGAGCAAAGGAAGTTTTAACTATCCGTGTTTTAGGAGGTACCAAAAGAAGGTATGCCTCTGTTGGTGACAAGATTGTAGTTTCTATCAAAGATACTGCTCCTAACGGAAGCGTTAAAAAAGGAGCTGTTTCAACTGCAGTTGTTGTACGTACCAAAAAAGAAGTGAGAAGAGCCGATGGTTCATACATTAGATTTGATGACAACGCATGTGTGTTATTAAATGCTGCTGGTGAAATGAGAGGAACTCGTGTTTTTGGTCCGGTAGCAAGAGAACTTCGTGAAAAACAATTCATGAAAATTGTATCATTAGCACCAGAAGTGCTTTAATTCGTTTTAAGATGATAAAGCTAAAAATAAAAACAGGTGACATCGTAAGAGTAATTGCTGGAGACCATAAAGGTGCTGAAGGTAAAGTATTACGTGTTTACCGCGAGAAAAACAAAGCGATTGTTGAAGGTGTAAACATGGTTTCAAAACACACGAAACCTAGTGCAAAAAGCCCTCAAGGTGGTATTGTAAAGAAAGAAGCTTCTATACAGATATCTAATATTTCTTTAATTGATCCTAAAACTAAGGAAACAACTAGAGTGGGTATTAGAGTAGAAGGAGATAAGAAAGTAAGATTTTCAAAAAAATCTAATCAAGTACTATAGTAATGGCGTATATACCTAGACTAAAAGAAGAATATAAGAGCAGAGTAATTGCTGCTCTTAAAGAGGAATTCGGATACGTAAACGTAATGCAAGTTCCAAAATTGGAAAAAATCGTTTTAAGTAAAGGAGTTGGTGCAGCTGTATCTGATAAAAAACTAATCGACTATGCGGTTGATGAGTTAACGAAGATCACTGGACAGAAAGCAGTATCTACAATTTCAAAGAAAGACGTTGCGTCATTCAAATTGAGAAAAGGGATGCCTATTGGAGCAAAAGTTACTTTGCGTGGAGAAAGAATGTATGAGTTTTTAGATAGACTTATTACTTCAGCCTTGCCACGTGTAAGAGATTTCAGCGGTATCAAAGCTACTGGATTTGACGGAAGAGGAAATTACAACCTTGGAGTTTTGGAGCAAATCATTTTCCCGGAAATTGATATTGATAAAGTAAACAAAATTTCAGGAATGGATATCTCTTTTGTAACTAGTGCAAAAACGGATAAAGAAGCAAAGTCTCTATTGACAGAATTAGGATTACCTTTTAAAAAGAATTAAGACATGGCTAAAGAATCAATGAAAGCCCGCGAGGTTAAGAGAGAAAAAACAGTAGCTAAGTATGCTGAGAAAAGAAAAGCTTTGTTAGAAGCTGGAGATTTCGTAGGTTTGCAAAAGTTACCAAAAAATGCTTCGCCAGTTCGTTTGCACAATCGTTGTAAATTAACAGGTAGACCAAGAGGGTATATGCGTCAATTCGGTCTTTCACGTGTTACATTTCGTGAAATGGCAAATAACGGATTGATACCTGGTGTTAAAAAAGCATCTTGGTAAGACGTAATTTATTGCGTCCTGATACAGACTTAACTTACGTTTTGTCTGTATCATAAACATTTATAAATTGGTTTCAGGTTCGGCAAATAGTTTGTTGAAAACCAAAACCGCAAATTAATACACATGTATACAGATCCTATTGCAGATTACTTGACAAGAGTTCGTAACGCTGTGGCTGCAAACCACAAAGTTGTTGAAATTCCTGCATCTAATCTAAAAAAAGAAATAACTAAGATCTTATTTGATCAAGGTTATATCTTGAGTTACAAATTTGAAGACAACGCTGTTCAGGGTTCAATCAAAATCGCTTTGAAGTATGATAAAGATACTAAAGAGTCAGTAATTAAAGATATCCAAAGAATTAGTAAACCAGGTTTACGTAAATATTCAAGTTCTTCAACTATTCCAAGAATCCTTAATGGATTAGGAATTGCTATTGTTTCTACATCAAAAGGTTTGATGACAGGAAAGAAAGCCAGACAGTTAAATGTTGGTGGTGAAGTAATTTGTTACGTATACTAATTTAAAGACTATATAAGATGTCAAGAATAGGTAAAAGTCCGGTTGTAATCCCTGCTGGTGTAACTGTTGAAGTTGCAAATGGTATTATTACAGTAAAAGGAAAAAATGGTCAACTAACTCAGGAGTTTTCGGACGTTACTGTTACAGTTGAAGATGGTCAAGTTCAAGTTGACAGATCGTCTGATCACAAAGACCAAAGAGCAAAACATGGTTTGTACAGATCTTTAATCAATAACATGATTATCGGTGTAACAGATGGTTTTACTAAGTCATTAGAATTGGTAGGAGTTGGTTATAGAGCTTCAAATCAAGGACAAAAATTAGATTTAGCACTTGGTTACTCTCACAATATTGTTTTAGAAATTGCTCCAGAAGTTGTTTTGGAAACTATCTCTGAAAAGGGGAAAAACCCAATTGTGAAATTAACATCATTTGACAAACAACTTTTAGGTCAGGTAGCAGCGAAAATTAGAGGTTTTCGTAAGCCAGAGCCGTACAAAGGAAAAGGTGTTAAATTTGTAGGTGAAGTATTAAGAAGAAAAGCAGGTAAATCAGCTTAAAAAATAAGATTATGTCATTAACAAAACCTGAAAGAAGACAAAGAATTAGATTCAGAATTAGAAAAAGTATTAGTGGTACTGCTACTAATCCAAGACTATCTGTATTTAGAAGTAACAAAGAAATTTACGCTCAACTTATTGATGATGTAAACGGAGTTACTTTATTGGCGGCTTCTTCAAGAGAAAAAGAAATAGGTAACGGTACGAACATTGAAGTTGCTACAGCGGTTGGAAAACTAATTGCTGAAAAAGCTTTAAAAGCTGGGATAGACGTAATAACTTTCGATAGAGGAGGTTATTTATATCACGGTCGTATTAAATCATTAGCGGAAGGCGCAAGAGCGGCTGGACTTAAATTCTAATATAGTATGTCTAATAGTAAATACAAGAATGTAGAGTTAGTAAAACCAAGTGGTCTTGAATTGAAAGATCGTTTGGTAAGTGTAAATCGTGTTACTAAGGTTACAAAGGGAGGTAGAGCTTTTGGTTTTTCTGCTATTGTAGTTGTAGGTGATGAAAATGGAGTGGTTGGACACGGATTAGGAAAATCTAAAGATGTTTCTGAAGCAATTGCGAAAGCAGTAGAAGATGCTAAGAAAAATTTGGTAAAAATTCCTTTGAATGGTCAATCAGTTCCTCACGAACAAAAAGGTAAATTTGGTGGTGCACGTGTATTCTTAATTCCTGCCTCTCATGGTACAGGAGTTATCGCTGGTGGAGCTGTTCGTTCGGTTCTTGAATCAGTTGGGATTCATGATGTATTATCTAAATCTCAAGGATCATCAAATCCTCACAACGTAGTTAAGGCAACTTTTGATGCTTTATTGCAAATGAGAAGTGCTTATACTGTTGCAAAACAAAGAGGCGTTTCTTTAGAAAAAGTTTTTAAAGGTTAATTCAAGGAAATTATGGCTAAATTATTAGTAAAACAAGTTAGAAGCAAAATCAACTGTCCTCTTACTCAAAAGAGAGGATTAGAAGCTTTAGGTCTGCGTAAAATGGGACAAGTTGTAGAGCATGATTCAAACCCTACAATCCTTGGGATGATAAATAAAGTTAAACACTTAGTTTCTGTTGAAGAAGCTAAATAACAAATACTGTTATGAATTTAAGTAACTTACAACCTGCTGAAGGTGCTACACACAATCAAAATAAAAGATTAGGTAGAGGAGAAGGTTCTGGAAAAGGTGGTACTTCTGCAAGAGGGCACAAAGGAGCAAAATCTCGTTCTGGTTATTCTAAAAAGATTGGTTTTGAAGGTGGGCAAATGCCACTTCAAAGACGTGTGCCTAAGTTTGGTTTCACAAACATCAATCGTAAAGAATACGAAGGTGTTAATCTAGATACACTTCAATTATTAGTAGATAATGGTGTGATAACAGATACTGTTGATATGACAGTTTATGTTGCTAATCGTTTGGCTACTAAAAATGAAATCGTTAAGATTTTAGGAAGAGGAGAATTGACAGCGAAATTAAAAGTAACTGCTCACAAATTTACTGCTACTGCAAAAGCTGCTATTGAAGCTGCTGGTGGAGAAGCTGTAACAATATAATTTTTCTATTAAGATGAAGAAATTTATTGAATCATTAAGTAATGTTTGGAAAATTGAGGAACTGAAAAATAGAATCCTAATCACTTTAGGGTTACTTTTAGTTTACCGTTTTGGAGCACACGTTACACTTCCTGGAATTGATGCAACTCAATTAAACAGTTTAGCTGGCCAAACCAAAAACGGTATTGGATCAATTCTAGACATGTTTACAGGAGGTGCTTTCTCTAAAGCTTCGGTTTTTGCTTTAGGTATAATGCCATATATTTCTGCATCTATTGTAGTTCAGTTAATGGGAATTGCGATTCCATATTTGCAAAAGCTTCAAAGTGACGGTGAAAGTGGTAGAAAAAAGATTAATCAAATTACTCGTTGGCTGACAATTGGTATTACACTGGTTCAAGGTCCAACGTACATTTATAATTTGTATAGAACTTTACCTAGTAGTGCTTTTTTGTTAGGATTTGATTCATTTGAATTCTTATTTTCTTCAGTAATTATCTTAGTTACAGGAACGGTATTTGCCATGTGGTTAGGAGAAAAAATTACTGATAAAGGTATTGGTAACGGTATATCATTGTTGATTATGGTTGGTATTTTGGCTAGATTTCCTCAAGCTTTTATCCAAGAGTTTACAACCAGAGTTACTAATAATAATGGTGGACCAATGTTATTGGTTATTGAAATTATCATTTGGTTATTGGTTATTATTGCTTGCGTATTACTTGTAATGGCAGTTCGAAAAATACCTGTTCAGTATGCTCGTCGTACTTCTTCAGGAGATTACGAACAAGATTTAATGGGTGGAAATAGACAATGGATTCCGTTAAAGCTTAATGCTTCGGGAGTTATGCCTATTATCTTTGCTCAGGCAATTATGTTTATTCCTGCTGCAGTGGCCGGTTTATCAAAATCAGATGCATCGCAATCTATTGTTGGCGCTTTTAGTGATATGTTTGGGTTTTGGTATAATTTTGTTTTTGCAACTTTAATTGTTGTATTTACGTTCTTTTATACTGCAATCACGGTTCCTACTAATAAGATGTCTGATGATTTGAAGAGAAGTGGCGGTTTTATTCCTGGTGTTAGGCCTGGAGTTGAAACTTCTGATTTTCTTGACAAAGTGATGTCTTTAATAACTTTTCCAGGATCTTTATTTCTTGCCTTGATAGCTGTGTTCCCAGCAATTGTTGTAAGTCTTATGGATGTTCAACAATCTTGGGCAATGTTTTTTGGAGGTACTTCATTAATAATTATGGTTGGTGTTGCCATAGATACTATTCAACAAATCAATTCATACTTGTTAAACAAACATTATGACGGTTTAATGAAGAGTGGTAAAAATAGAAAAGCAGTAGCTTAACTTATGGCAAAACAATCAGCAATAGAACAAGACGGTTCGATCATTGAAGCATTATCAAATGCGATGTTCCGTGTAGAGTTAGAAAATGGACATATTGTAATCGCACATATATCTGGAAAAATGCGTATGCATTACATCAAGTTATTACCTGGTGATAAAGTGAAACTAGAAATGAGCCCTTACGATTTGTCAAAAGCAAGAATTACTTATAGATATTAAAGGATATTCAAAATGAAAGTTAGAGCTTCAGTAAAAAAGAGAAGTCCCGAGTGCAAAATTGTGCGAAGAAAAGGGAGATTGTACGTAATAAACAAAAAGAATCCTAGATTTAAACAAAGACAAGGATAATTATGGCAAGAATAGCAGGGGTAGATATCCCAAAAAATAAGAGAGGTGTTATAGCACTTACCTATATCTTCGGATTAGGAAGCAGTAGAGCTATTGAGATTTTAGCAAAAGCTCAAGTTAGCCAAGATAAAAAAGTTCAAGACTGGAATGATGATGAGATCGGAGCAATTCGTGAAGCAGTATCAACTTTCAAAATTGAAGGGGAATTACGTTCGGAAGTTTCTTTAAACATCAAACGTTTAATGGATATTGGATGTTATAGAGGTATCCGTCATAGAACTGGTCTTCCATTAAGAGGACAAAGAACTAAAAATAACTCTAGAACAAGAAAAGGTAAGAGAAAAACTGTTGCCAACAAGAAAAAAGCAACTAAATAATAAGTAATATGGCTAAAGCAACTGCAAAAAAACGTAAAGTTATCGTTGAATCAACGGGAGAAGCTCATATTTCTGCTACTTTTAACAATATCATCATTTCTTTGACTAACAAAAAAGGTGAAGTTATTTCTTGGTCTTCAGCTGGTAAAATGGGTTTTAGAGGTTCTAAAAAGAATACTCCATACGCAGCCCAAATGGCAGCAGAAGATTGTAGTAAAGTAGCTCTTGAAGCTGGACTTAAAAAAGTAAAAGTGTATGTTAAAGGACCAGGAAACGGACGTGAGTCTGCTATCCGTTCTTTACATAACGGTGGAATTGAAGTGACTGAGATTATCGATGTTACTCCAATGCCTCACAACGGATGTCGTCCTCCTAAAAGACGTAGAGTTTAATACTCAAAAAATAATAGTATAATCTAGATTGAATACCGATTATCGAAGGATAAGACCTGAATTCATAATCTCAATCTTAAACAATTTAAAATGGCAAGATATACTGGTCCTAGTACAAGAATCGCTCGTAAATTTGGTGAAGCGATTTTCGGAGACGATAAAGCTTTCGAAAAAAGAAATTATCCACCTGGTCAACACGGGATGGCTAAAAAAAGAGGAAAAAAATCTGAATATGCTGTCCAGTTAATGGAAAAGCAAAAAGCTAAATATTCTTACGGAATATTAGAAAAACAATTCAGAAACTTATTCGAAAAAGCATCAGCAACCAAAGGTGTTACTGGTGAAGTTCTTTTGCAATTGTGTGAAGCAAGATTAGATAACGTTGTTTTTAGAATGGGTATTGCTCCTTCTAGACGTGGTGCTCGTCAAATCGTTTCACACAGACATGTTACTGTAAACGGAGAAAATGTAAATATTCCTTCTTACCACTTGAAACCAGGTGATGTAGTAGGGGTTCGTGAAAAATCTAAATCTATAGAAGCTATCGAACGTTCTTTATCAAATTCAAGTCATGTTTATGAGTGGATTACGTGGAATAATGAAACTAAATCAGGTACATTTGTTACTGTTCCTGCAAGACTTCAAATTCCAGAAAACATCAAAGAACAATTAATCGTAGAGTTGTACAACAAATAATAATTGACTTAGTCGAAATTTATGGCAATATTTAATTTTCAGAAGCCCGATAAAGTTATCATGATCGATTCAACCGATTTTGAAGGTAAATTTGAATTCAGACCTTTAGAACCAGGATACGGATTGACCGTTGGTAATGCACTTAGAAGAGTTTTGCTTTCAGCATTAGAAGGTTATGCAATTACATCTGTTCGCATTGAAGGTGTAGATCATGAGTTTTCTACTATTTCAGGAGTTGTTGAGGACGTTACCGAAATTATTCTTAATCTTAAACAAGTACGTTTTAAACGTCAAATTGAAGATATAGATAATGAATCAGTTACTATTTCTGTTTCCGGTAAAGATCAATTGACAGCGGGTGATTTTCAAAAATTTATTTCAGGTTTCCAAGTTTTGAATCCAGAACTTGTTATCTGTAATTTAGACAGCAAAATCAAACTTAATTTCGATTTAACGATCGAAAAAGGTAGAGGATATGTTCCTGCTGAAGAGAACAAAAAACAGAATGCTGCAATTGGAACTATTTTTACAGATTCAATTTTTACTCCGGTAAAAAATGTAAAATATGCGATTGAAAACTTCCGTGTAGAGCAAAAAACAGATTATGAAAAATTAGTTTTTGAAATAAAAACTGACGGTTCAATCAATCCAAAAGATGCCCTTACTGAAGCTGCAAAAGTTTTAATTCACCATTTCATGTTATTCTCTGACGAAAGAATTACACTCGAGGCTGACGAAATTGCACAAACAGAATCATATGACGAAGAGTCATTGCATATGAGACAATTGCTTAAAACTAAGCTTGTTGATATGGATCTTTCTGTAAGAGCATTAAATTGTTTGAAAGCGGCTGAAGTTGATACACTTGGTGATTTAGTATCGTTCAATAAAAATGACCTAATGAAATTCCGTAATTTTGGTAAAAAATCTTTAACTGAACTTGATGAACTTGTGGCAGTTAAAAATTTAAACTTCGGTATGGATTTAGCAAAATACAAACTAGATAAAGAATAATCTAATCCGCCTTGGCGGATTAAATTTCATAAAGCAATGAGACACGGAAAAAAATTCAATCACTTAAGCAGACAGACTGCGCATAGAAAATCTATGTTAGCTAATATGGCTTGTTCTCTTATCGAGCACAAACGTATTAACACTACTGTTGCTAAAGCAAAAGCGCTTAAACAATTTGTTGAGCCTTTAATAACAAAATCAAAAGCGGATACTACTCACAATCGTCGTATCGTTTTTGGATACTTACGTAGCAAATATGCGGTAACTGACTTGTTCAGAGACGTGGCTGCTAAAGTAGGAGACCGTCCAGGTGGATACACTCGTATCATTAAAGTTGGAAATCGTTTAGGAGATAATGCTGATATGGCAATGATCGAATTAGTAGATTTCAATGAACTTTACAATGGTGGTAAAAAAGAAGTTAAAAAAGCAAAAAGCCGTCGTGGTGGAAAAGCTAAGAAAGATGAAGCTACTGAAGCTCCAGCTGCTGAAACTGAAACAACTACAGACACTGCTGAATAGTTATGAAAATAATCATTCAATAAGATTTAAGGATAAGCTAATATTAGTTTATCCTTTTTTTTTGTTTTTTTTTAATTTCAGATGCACAACATTAGATGCTTAAAGAACTTTTGACCTGTTTTTTGCTATATCTTTTTCTTGTAATTCTTCCTTCGCTTGAATAACAAAAAATGGATGTAGCTTCAAACGAAGTTCACTGATTCCTATGAAAATTGAGGCGAAGTGAAGTAATTAGGCTAATTAAGATTATTTTTTTTTTCGCAAGAAATTTCAAAAAAATGATGTTTAATTCAAAATTTGTTTTTCTTTAATCTTTGTGTGTTTGAATGTTTAAAATATAAATTTTAAAAACGTTGCATTCATTGCTTTAAAGAATTAAATTTGCACAATATTTAACTACACATGAAACGAGTTTTTTCGAGTTACATGAGGCTATTAAAAATAATAATAGAATTCAACGAATGAAATATACAACACGACAAAAAGCAATTCTTCTATTAAGTGACGGAACCATATTCCATGGTAAATCTATTGGAATCAGTGGAACTACTTTTGGGGAAGTTTGTTTTAACACAGGAATGACAGGTTACCAGGAAATATTTACTGACCCTTCTTATTTTGGTCAATTAATGGTAGCGACCAATGCACATATTGGAAATTATGGAGTAAACGATTCAGAAGTTGAGTCAAATAGTATTAAAATTTCAGGTTTAGTCTGTAAAAACTTTAGCTTTAATTATTCTCGAGTAGGAGCTTCAGGAAGTTTAGAAGACTATTTTATTAAACAAAACCTGATCTGTATCTCTGATGTAGATACACGTGCCCTGGTAAGTTACATACGTGACAATGGTGCTATGAATGCTGTAATTTGTACTGATGAAACACCAATTGAAGAACTAAAAATTGCATTGGCAAAGGTTCCAGATATGAAAGGGTTAGAATTAGCCTCTAAAGTGTCTACTACTGAACCTTATTTCTTTGGTGATGAAAATGCAACCTATAAAATTTCTGCTCTTGACCTAGGAATTAAAACTAATATCCTTCGTAATTTGGCCAAAAGAGATTGTTATATCAAAGTGTTTCCTTTTGATTCTTCTTACCAAGATTTAGCTGCGTTTAATCCAGATGGCTATTTTTTATCGAATGGACCTGGTGATCCGGAGCCTCTTTCTGGTGCTATTCAGGTAGCAAAAGAAATTCTTGAAAACGACAAACCATTATTCGGAATCTGTCTTGGACACCAAGTGATTGGTTTGGCAAACGGAATTTCAACTTATAAAATGTTTAACGGTCACAGAGGAATAAACCATCCCGTAAAAAACATCATTACCGGAAAAGGGGAAATCACTTCTCAAAACCATGGTTTTGCCGTAAATAAAGAAGAATTGGATAATCATCCTGATTTGGAAATTACACATCTTCACCTAAACGATGGAACTGTTGCCGGTATGCGAATGAAAAACAAAAATTGTTTCTCCGTTCAATACCATCCGGAAGCAAGTCCTGGACCACATGATTCCTCTTATTTATTCGATCAATTTATTGAAAATATAAAAGGCTAGAGTTTTAGTATGATTTATTAATGCTTAGGTTTTATAAAAAAAGGTTTGACTTTTAATTAAGTCAAACCTTTTTTTATGAAATAATGTAAACTTACATACCAAAAGGATATGTTTCAGGAATTTGGTTTCCATCTGGTTGAATATGTATCGGATGCAATGCGCTTGTTTCATCGAGAAAAATAAAGGCATCGTATCTTTCGGGTAAGATTGTGGGAACATAATTCCCGAATCTTTCCCGCTCTGGATTATAAACTACCCCAATGGCACGATGTTCTATATATGAAGAAAGGCATTTCTCGTCCTTTATTTCATTCATTAATAATAATTTATTTTTTCCATTACCTGCAAGATGAAAAGTATGCTCCCAACTTCCTACGACAGCATCAGGAACTTTTATTTTTCGCATGGAATCGCCCCATTCTCTTCCGGCAACCACACTTCCTTTGTAGGATCCAAATCCTACTGCAACAACTCCTTCGCTTAAATATTGCTCTCTTAATAATTGTGCTACATTTACCATTCCTTCAGAAGCCATTTCTGTAGCACGAGCATCGCCGATATGCGTGTTGTGTTCCCAAACTATTGTTTTCGCTTCCTTTCCATGGAATTTCATGAGGCGTTCTATAGTCGAGACCATGTGTTCATCACGAATATTCCATGAAGCTGGTCCTCTTTTTATCATAGCGCGATAATATTTTTCGGCATTACTGGCAATGAATGCATTTTGTTCGGTACTCAAAATATTTTCCGGATCATGATTGTAGTTCGGAACATTTTTTATTATTTCCGTCAGCAGGTGCAGGATTTCCTTTTCACATAATTCCGGTACGAATGAAGAGGCTCTGGCGTAAGTTTGGCCTTCGTCTTTGCCATAGGGCTCAAAGCATTTCATGGCTATTTTTGCAATTGCCAGTGCTTTTGGGTCATTTTTTTCTAAATATTGAATAATTGAATTCATAGACTCCCTGAAGCTGTACACATCTAAACCATAAAACCCTATTCTTTTATCAGCGGATAGGTCTTCGTTATAAACCTTGAGCCAATCTATGAATGCTGCAGTTTCCCAATTTGCCCACATCCATGTAGGCCATCTTTTAAATTCATCCATGACACCATGGATATCTTTCCCTGAATCTAAATATCCTTTTACATACCGATTCACACGATAGCAATCAGGCCAATCGCCTTCGACTCCTACAAAAGAAAACCCTTTTTCCTTTATTAGTCGTTGTGTAATTTTAGCTCTCCAGACATAATATTCATGTGTTCCATGTGAGGCTTCACCTAAAAGTACATATTTTGCATCTCCGATATAATCGATTAAAGGATCTAAATCTGCTATATTTTCCAAAGGAGAAGCAGTTTTCTTTAATAATGCTATAATTTCACTAGAATTATTTAAATTGTTATGGTTTTTTAAAGCTTCCATCTCGTTTTTATTTTTTTAAATTTATTGCTTGAATAGTAAAAAATTCCAATTAAAAAATATAAGAAATAAAATGTTTTTTTGATTCAAAAAATGAATGTAAAGTTAATTTATATTATTGATAATCAAGTAGTTTTGTTTTTATTTATTGTTTCTTATTTGTTTTTTTTGATTGAAATTGCCATCGCTAAGTTTTGGATATGCGGTGTAAACTTGTTTGTTTTTATTTTGTTGGAATTGTAAAAAATAACAAATAATGTAAAAATAAATTCTTAAAATAGCTTAAATGTTTTGTTTGTGAAAAAATTATAACGTTTTCGTTAATAACATTCATTATTTTCATTAAATGATTACAAAAGATAGAATATATTTGTATTTTAAAATTTAAATTTTAGTATTATGAGTATAATTATCAAAATTCACGCAAGACAAATTTTCGATTCAAGAGGTAATCCTACAATTGAGGTAGATGTAATTACAGACAATGGTGTTTTAGGAAGAGCTGCTGTGCCATCTGGAGCTTCAACTGGAGAGCATGAAGCAGTTGAATTACGTGATGGAGGAAAAGCATTTCTTGGAAAAGGAGTTTTGAATGCTGTGAAAAATGTTAATACGATTATTTCTGAAGAACTTGTTGGAGTTTCAGTTTTCGAACAAAATGTTATTGATCAAATGATGATCGATTTAGATGGTACTCCAAATAAATCTAACTTAGGAGCAAATGCAATTTTGGGGGTTTCTCTAGCTGTTGCAAAAGCTGCTGCTAATGAATTAGGTTTACCTTTATATAGATACGTAGGGGGTGTTTCTGCGAATACATTACCAGTTCCAATGATGAATATCATCAATGGTGGTTCTCATTCTGATGCGCCTATCGCGTTCCAAGAATTTATGATTTTCCCTGTGAAAGCAACATCTTTTTCACATGCAATGCAAATGGGAACAGAAATTTTTCACAGTTTGAAAAAAGTTTTACATGATAGAGGTCTTTCAACTGCAGTTGGCGATGAAGGTGGTTTTGCACCAAATCTTCCTGGAGGAACTGAAGATGCTTTGGATACCATCAAAAAAGCTGTTGAAACTGCAGGATATACTTTTGGAGATGAAATCATGATCGCTTTAGATTGTGCTGCAGCTGAGTTTTATGTAAATGGAAAATACGATTATACTAAATTTGAAGGCGAAACAGGGAAGATTAGATCTTCTGCTGAGCAAGTAGATTATTTAGCGGAATTAGTGGCTAATTATCCAATCATTTCTATCGAAGACGGTATGGATGAAAATGACTGGGACGGATGGAAATTGCTTACGGAAAGAATTGGAGATAAAGTACAATTAGTTGGAGATGATTTATTCGTTACCAATGTGACGCGTTTGGCTACAGGTATTGAAAAAGGAATCGCTAATTCAATCCTTGTAAAAGTAAACCAAATTGGAACTTTAACTGAAACTATTGCAGCAGTTAACATGGCTAAAAATGCAGGGTATACTTCAGTAATGTCACACCGTTCAGGAGAGACAGAAGATAATACAATTGCAGATTTAGCAGTAGCTTTGAATTGTGGTCAAATTAAAACAGGTTCAGCTTCTCGTTCAGATCGTATGGCTAAATACAACCAACTATTAAGAATTGAGGAAGAACTAGGAAATACAGCTTATTTTCCGGGTAAAAATGCTTTCAAAATAAAATAATTTCAGAATAATTTTTTTAAAAAAAGCCATTCACCTAAAGTGAGTGGCTTTTTTTTGACAGTTTTAACAATTTCATTGTGTTATTCATTTTTTAATTACTTTGAAATTCCCTAGATTTGGTAAATTATTATTTTAAAAGTTTTATTTCCAATTATATTATGTCAAAAACAGCAACATTAGAAATAGATGGCAAAAAATTTGAACTTCCTATCATTGTAGGGACTGAAAATGAGGTTGCTATCGATATTAACAAATTACGTGATTTGTCGGGTGCGATTACTATTGATCCGGGTTACAAAAATTCAGGTTCTTGTAAAAGTGAAATTACTTTCCTTGATGGAGAACTTGGGATTTTGCGTTACAGGGGTTATTCAATAGAAGATTTAGCTGAAAAGGCAGATTTTTTAGAAGTTTCTTATCTTTTAATTTTTGGGGAATTGCCAACTAAAGTTCAGTTAGAGCAATTTGAAAATGATATTAGAAAATATACTTTGGTCAACGAGGAAATGAAAAATATCATTGACGGTTTTCCAAAAACAGCTCACCCAATGGGTGTTTTAGCTGCTTTGACAAGTGCTTTGACAGCATTTAATCCAAAGTCAGTAAATGTTGAAAATGAAAAAGAGATGTATGAAGCAGTTTGCAAAACCATGGGTAAATTCTTGGTGATTGCAACTTGGACGTATAGAAAAAGTATGGGTTATCCTTTAAATTATTACGATAATACAAAGGGATATGTAGAGAATTTCATGCGTTTAATGTTTGAATTGCCAACAGAACCTTACAAAGCAAATCCAGTTGTGAGTGATGCATTAGACAGATTGTTTATTCTTCACGCGGATCATGAGCAAAATTGTTCTACATCAACCGTTAGAATGGTAGGTTCTTCTCATGCGGGATTATTTGCTTCAATATCTGCAGGAGTTTCTGCACTTTGGGGGCCTTTACATGGTGGAGCGAATCAAGCAGTACTTGAAATGCTGGAAGAAATTTACAAAAATGGTGGTGACGCTGATAAATATATAGCTAAAGCAAAAGACAAAAATGATCCTTTCCGTTTGATGGGATTTGGTCACAGAGTCTATAAAAATTTCGATCCAAGAGCAAAAATTATTAAAAAAGCAGCTAATGAAGTTTTGTCAACTTTAGGAGTGGAAGACCCAATTCTGGCTATCGCTAAGAAACTGGAGGAATCGGCTTTAGAAGATGAATATTTCAAATCACGAAACTTATATCCAAATGTAGATTTCTATTCTGGAATTATTTACAGAGCATTAGGAATTCCTACAGATATGTTTACGGTAATGTTCGCCATAGGCCGCTTGCCGGGTTGGATTGCACAATGGAAAGAAATGCGTGAAAATAAAGAACCTATTGGAAGGCCAAGACAAATATATACTGGTAGTCCTTTGAGAGACTTTGTGTCATCTGATAAAAGATAAATTTCAATTCAAAAAAGCTTCACTAATTTGTGAAGCTTTTTTTATATTTGCCAAAAGCGAAATACATGCTAGCGTTAAATATAAAGAATGAAACTTCAAGATTGAGAGCCGTAGTTTTAGGTTCGGCAATTGATAATGGGCCAACACCAAAGGCAGAAGAAGCGTATGATCCAAAATCATTAGAACATATTTTAGCGGGCACTTATCCAAAAGAATCGGACATGGTTGCTGAAATGGAGGCTTTTAATAAAGTACTTCAGAAATATGATGTGACAGTTTTTCGACCAGAAATGATTGCCAGTTACAATCAGATATTTACCAGAGACATTGGTTTTGTCATTGATGATATTTTTGTCAAATCTAATATTTTGCCAGAAAGGGAAAGAGAGTTAGATGCAATCCAATACATCATTGAGCAAATAGATTCCCAAAAAGTGGTCCGCCCTCCGGAAGAAGTACATATTGAAGGCGGAGATGTAATTTTGTGGAATGATTGCATATTTGTTGGAACATATAAAGGGAGTGACTACAAAGACTATATTACCGCAAGAACGAATGTGCAAGGAGTCCAATATATCAAAGATTTGTTTCCAAATAAAATTGTTAAGGGATTTGATTTGGTAAAATCAAAAATCGAAGCCCGAGATAATGCGTTGCATTTGGACTGTTGTTTTCAACCGGTTGGAAAAGATAAAGGAATTATATATAAAAGAGGATTCCGGGAAGAAGCGGATTATCTGTTTCTTGTGAATCTTTTTGGAAAAGAAAATTTGTTTCACATTACAAGAGACGAAATGTATCATATGAATTCTAATGTTTTTTCTATAGATACAAATGTTATAGTTTCCGAAAAAAACTTTACAAGATTAAATAATTGGTTGCGTGCCAATGGTTTTGTAGTTGAAGAAATTCCATATGCAGAAATTGCAAAACAAGAAGGACTATTGCGATGTTCTACTTTGCCTTTAATTAGAGATTAATTTTTTGACGAAAAAAATAAAAATATGAAACAGACAACAAACTCCATATTGATGATTCGCCCGGTTGCGTTTCGAATGAATGAACAAACGGCAGTAAATAATTATTACCAAAAAGTATTGGATGGGCTTTTACCTGCTACGGTAAATGCCAAAGCGCAGCAGGAATTTGATGCCTTTGTGGAGAAATTAAGGGCTGTAGGGGTTGATGTTACTGTTGTTGACGACACTACAAATCCAGACACTCCGGATAGTATTTTTCCAAACAATTGGGTTTCTTTTCACGAGAATGGGGATGTCGCATTATATCCTATGTTTGCTGAAAATCGTCGTGAGGAACGCCGCGAAGATATTTTAGATATTCTAGAAGACAAGGGTTTTGTAATTAATAATATAATGGATTACACTTCGGCTGAGGAAGATGGTTTTTTCTTGGAAGGAACAGGGAGCATCGTGCTGGATAGAACGAATAGCAAAGCGTATTGCGCTTTATCTCCCAGAGCCGATGAAGAATTATTTATCGAATTCTGTGAAGATTTTGATTATGCACCGGTAATTTTTGAAGCTTTTCAAACCATTGATTCAGAGCGAAAATTGATTTACCACACCAATGTAATGATGTGCGTGGGAGAAACTTTAGCGGTGATTTGTTCCGATTGTATCGATGATAAAAAAGAACGCAAAATGGTTTTGGACAACTTTAAAGAAAACGGAAAAGAAATCATTTTGATTACCGAAGCCCAGATGAACAGTTTTGCAGGAAACATGCTTGAAGTTCGTGGAGAAAATGATAAAAGATATTTGGTTATGAGTGCAGCGGCACATCAAAGTTTAACACCGAAACAGATTGAACAACTGGAAAAACACGCTGAGATTTTAAGTTCCAATTTAGATACTATCGAAGCCTGTGGCGGTGGAAGTGCAAGATGTATGATGGCAGAGATTTTCTTACCTAGAAATTAATTTAAAATCTGGCAGAGTACTCCGCTTTGTCAGATTTATTTTAGGTTAAGTTTCCTTTAATAATATTGATAATTGCACTTACAATATATTGAATCCCAATTGCAATTACGATAAAACCAATGATTCTCGAAATTGCAACAATCCCTGAGGCTCCAAGTATTTTTGCTAAATAATGAGCACTTCTAAGGATTATAAAAATAGCGACAGCTATGGCAAGAATGGCTAAGGAGGATATAATAATATCGCCTGTTGAGTTGTGTTCCTGATAAAATGCAATAAGTAATGAAATAGATCCAGGACCCGCAAGCATTGGAATTGCTAGAGGGGTCAAGGCAATATCATTTCTTTTTTGAGCGTCCGTTTCTATCTTTTTGTTAATCCCCCTTTTTTTATTGATTTTACCTGAAAGCAGTGAAAATCCTGAACTTACAATGATTAGTCCCCCTGCAATTCGCAGCGCATCAATGCTAATTCCAAAAAAAAGCAAAACATATTGACCGATAAAAAAGGAGATTATCAGGATGGCAAAAACATTTATTGCTGTCCATAAGGAAATTCTGGATCGTTCTTGCTTGGTGTCATCTTGCGTAAGTCCAACAAATATTGGAACAGTACCAATAGGGTTTAATACTGAAAAAAGAGCAACGAACAAGTAGATGAAAAGATCCATAATTTTCTAATTTAATGACACAAAAATACTCTTTTTTTTGTGCTATGAAAGTCGTAAATGTTAGGATATTGTTTTAATTGCTTTTGTAACTAAACCTAATAATTCATAAACTCATGGCTCTTTTTGATTACTTTTGCAAAATATAATTACAGAAAATGATAAAAAATAAAAAAACGTTGGTTCTTGGAGCTTCAACAAAACCGGCCAGATATTCCTTTTTAGCAATTGAGAAATTGGTTGATAAAGGGCATTCCGTTCTTGCGATTGGTCAAAATGCGGGTGAAGTAGCAGGGATAAAAATCCAGACTAAGGCTATTCCTTTAAAAAACATCGATACGGTTACACTTTATCTGAATCCTTTGCGTCAGCGTGATTACTACAATTATATCGTTGAGGCACAACCAAAACGTGTTATTTTCAATCCAGGTACTGAGAATCCAGAGTTCTATCAATTGTTGAAATTAAATGATATCAAAGTCGAGATAGCATGTACGTTAGTTATGTTGGCAACAAATCAATATTAGTTTTTAGAGCTATTTACTGCTTTAGTTCGCTTCGCTCGTGTTCAGCTGTTCGCTATATCTTTGCCGCCCTGAACTTGTTTCAGGATCTTGAAACAAGTTCAGGGCGGCAAAGGATGCCACATAGGTGCTAAAACTAAAATCGCGTTGTAGAAGTGGCGTTCTTGCTAATCAATAACAATCCCACAAAAGTGATTAGTCCGTTTACGATAATCAGTTCATTGTCGAAAACGTATCCAAAAAATAATGTTTTCGAATTTTCGCTAATAAGGAAAGTTACAGCAGGTGACATGAAACAAATTATTGGAACAAATTTGTCTTTAACAGTCTTTGATTTTGCAAACAATCCAAAACAGTACAATCCCAAAAGTGGGCCATACGTATAGGAAGCCACCCTAAAAATCATTCCCACAACGGAACTGTCATTGATTGCATTAAAGAAAATAATTACCAGAAACATCAAAAATGAAAAGACAATATGAACAAAATGTCTGGTTCGTACTATGTTTGGTTTCTTTAGATTTTCGGCTTTATCCATTCCAAGAAAATCAACACAAAACGAAGTTGTAAGTGCTGTTAAGGCTGAATCGGTTGTGGCAAATGTAGCCGCTGTCAGTCCCAACAAGAAAATAACGGAGGGAATCAATGTCAAATGATGGAAAGCAATTTCGGGGAAAAGCAAATCGGTTCTTGGTTTTCCCGTGACTAAATCGGTTGGTACTTCAATTCCGTTTTTAGTGGCATAAATATAAAGTAAAGCACCTACGCTAAGGAAAAATATATTGATACCTACAAATATCCCCGTAAAAGTGAACATGTTTTTTTGTGCTTCACCAATGTTCTTGCAACTCAGGTTTTTCTGCATTAGATCCTGATCCAAACCTACCATCGCGATGGTTACGAAAATTCCACCCAGAATTTGTTTCACAAAATGGAACTTACTTGACACAAAATCCTCAAAGAAAAATACTTTAGAATAATTGCTGTTTTTTACTGCTTCAAAAGCCTCAAAAACATTTAAATTCAAACTTCTGCAAATAAAGAAAATGGTTAAAAATACAGAAGAAACTAAGAAAAAGGTTTGTAAAGTATCAGTGATTATAATCGTTTTTAAACCGCCACGATACGTATACGCAAATATCAAAGCCAGTGAAATCATAACTGTAACGGCAAAAGGAATTCCATAAAAATCAAAAACATAGCGTTGTAAAACAATTACAACAAGATACAATCTAAAGGAAGAGCCTATCGTTCGACTTATCAGGAAAATTGTTGCGGCAGTTTTATAGGAATAAATTCCTAGTCGATGTTCTATATAACTATAAATCGAAGTTAAATTCATTCGATAATACAACGGCAACAGCACTTTTGCAATAATAACAAAACCAATGGCATTACCTAGCACAAACTGGAAGTACTTGAATTGTTCTCCGCTTGGTGCCCCAACTTCTCCCGGTACCGAAATAAAAGTCACCCCGGAAAGAGCCGTTCCAATCATTCCAAAGGCAACTAAATACCATTTTGAATTTTTATTGGCTTTAAAAAAAGCATCATTTCCACTGTCTTTTTTACTTACAGTATGAGAGATGTAAAATAAAATTCCAAAATAAACGATTATAAGTAAGAGAATGGTGCTGGGAGTCATTTGTTGAATTTAAAGTGACCAAAATACGATTTTTTGTTTAATTGTTTTAGCCAATTAACCGCTTAACTGTTTTTATTCGATTAAACATTTAGCCGATTAAACCATTAAACAAATTGCTACATTTGCATTTATGGAATTTTCTTCGAAATTAATAGAAAAAGCAGTTAACGAAATGTCTCAGTTGCCGGGAATTGGTAAACGAACGGCGCTGCGATTGGTCTTGCATTTATTGAAACAACCTAAAGAGCAAACGAGTTTTTTGTCACAGGCTTTGGTCGCTATGCGGGAAGATATTAAGTATTGCAATAGTTGTCATAATATCTCGGATAGTGTACTGTGTGAAATTTGTGCTAATAAAAACAGAAATCATCAAATCATTTGCATTGTAGAAGATATTCGCGATGTAATGGCTATTGAGAATACAGGTCAATTTAGAGGAATTTATCATGTTCTTGGAGGTAAAATTTCGCCTATTGACGGTGTTGGGCCCAGTCAGTTGAATATTACGACATTAGTCGAAAAAGTGAAATCAGGAAGTGTAAACGAAATCATTTTTGCTTTAAGCTCCACGATGGAAGGTGATACCACTAATTTTTATATCTACAAACAAATAGCCGATTGTGAAATAATTATATCCACAATTGCGAGAGGGATTTCCGTGGGTGATGAACTGGAATATGCTGATGAAGTTACCTTGGGAAGAAGTATATTGCAAAGAGTCCCTTTTGAAAAGTCTTTTAAAAGTAATTAATCTATTTAATGAATCGTTACACTTTTTAAATCGTAAATGAAAAGCTATATTTGTCGTTAAAAATATTGAAAATGAGTAAATCCGGAGTCTATTTATTGCTAATTATTAGTGTGTTGTTTTCTTCTTGTATTCCAACTCAAGATTTAATTTATCTTCAAAAAAAGAGTAATTCACAAGACGATACTTCTATTTCGGCAGTGGAATCAAAGCCTTACAGATTACAAACTAATGATGTTTTGAGTATTACCATAAAAGCAATTGATCCAAAATTAGTAGCTATTTTTAGTCCTTCAAATGAAGGAACCGTTGGAAAATCAGAGTCAGGATTGTATTTTGATGGATTTACGGTTGATGATCATGGAAATATTAGAGTTCCAGTTTTAGAAGAATTAAATGTGATTGGGTATACTTTGGATGAAATAAGAATTAGAATTGAAAAACAACTGTTAGCGGAATATTTCAATAAAGAGGCCAATATTTTTGTGACTGTAAAATTAGCGGGTTTCCGATATACTATAAATGGGGAAATTGGAGGTCCAGGCACAAAAACATTATTTCAAGAGCATGTAACTATCATGGAAGCTATCGCAAATGCTGGAGATATTACCATTACGGGAAATAGAAAAGCGGTTACAATCATGAGAAAAACACCAACGGGGGTTCAAATGCAGGATTTAGACCTTACTGATATAAACGTGATGAAATCGCCATATTATTATTTACAACCTAATGATTATATTTACATAAAGCCACTTAAGCAGAAAACTTGGGGAACCGGAAAAACCGGAATTGAATCATTGGGTACAATTATTACACTTTTATCATTGGCTACAACTACCTTTTTACTATTAAAAAATTAAAACAGCGTTCAAAAAATGTTAGATATAAAAGATTTTTCGATTTTTGAAAACCAAGTTAGTTTTGACTTCAAGGGATTCTTAATAAAAATCGGAAGTTATTGGAAATGGTTTCTGCTGAGTCTATTAATCACTTTCACAATTGCCTATCAAGTTAATATTCGTAAACAAAAAATTTACGGTATGGAAACGCTTATTGCGGTAAAGGAAGAAAGTAATCCTCTTTTTACGTCTAATACTAGTTTGGTTTTTAATTGGGGAGGAACTTCAGATCAGGTTCAAACTATTTCGACTACGTTACAATCCAGATCTCATAATGAGTTGGTTGTAGACAAACTGCAATACTATATTAATTACTTAGTTCAGGGTAAATACAATCTTGAAGACGCCTACGGAGCTGTTCCTTTTTATGTGAATATTGATAAGTCAAAAGGTCAACTGGCAGGAAATCTGATAGGAATTAAATTTTTAAGTGAAAATGTATATGAAATCCGAATTCCTTTTGAAAATCAAAATGTGTCATTAATAACCTACACTACTAACTTCTATAGTAATACAGCTGTTGAAACGGGTGATTTTGTAAAAAGATATAAGGTGGGTGAGCAAGTGTCATTGCCTTTTTTAAATTGGAAATTACAAATAAAAGACAATCCCGGTTTTTATAAAGGGAATGAATATTTTGTACAGTTTAATGATTTTGATGGAACAGTATCTTCTTACAAAGGGATAAACGTTAAATCAGATGATAAAGGCGGTTCGATAATTACTTTGGGAATGCAAGGGACTAATAAAGCGAGAATGGTTGAATATTTAAATTCGACTGTTAAAATGCTTATAAAAAGACAATTAGATAGTAAAAATCAATTCGCGACGAATACAATTGCTTTTATTGATAGTACATTGGTTGCGATGGAATCCCAATTAAAAGAAACAGGAAATGAGCTGAAATCCTTTAGAAAAGATAAAAATATCTATGATATAGAAGAGGGTGGAGCTAAGTTTTCGGATAAGATTTTGGAATTTGATGTCAAGAAAGACGAAGTCAACCGAAAAATGGCCTATTATAATTCGCTAAAAGCATATTTGAAAAATAGCGTAAACTACGCTAAACTGCCAGCGCCATCAGTAGCTGGGATTGAAGATCCTAATGTTGTAGTTAATGTTTCAAAATTGATTGCATTGTCTACTCAAAGATCTGAAATGGCTTATGCGGTAAAAAGCGATAAAATATTCAAGGATTTTGACAATCAAATGGAAGCTGTTAAAAATGTATTGTTAGAAAACATTGCAACAGCCAAAGCCGCATTGCAATATGATTTGGCAATAGTAAGCAGTAAAATTAACGAAACGGAAAGTACTATAAAACAACTTCCTGAAGATCAACAAGAGCTAATCAAGATTAAAAGGAAATATGATTTAAGCGATAATATTTACAGTACTTTTCTTCAAAAAAGGAGCGAAGCTGATATTGTTAAAGCAGCAAATTTGTCGGATATTCATTTTATAGATCCTGCAAAAGATGTTGGAGGAGGTCTTATCGGTCCAAAAACATCTGTAAATTATGTACTGGCATTATTTCTGGGAGTTCTATTTCCGTTACTTTTTGTATTTGCAATTTTCTTTATCAATAATTCGATTCAAAATACCGAGGATATTAGTAAATTGACTCAAATTCCTTTGATAGGTGTTGTTGGGATGAGTAAAGAGAATACTAATCTAGCAGTTTTTGATAAACCTAAATCTGCTTTATCCGAATCCTTTCGGGCTATTCGCTCTTCGCTTCAGTTTTTATACAAACAGCAAAATTTAGACGGAGCCAAGACACTCATGATAACATCATCAGTAAGTGGTGAAGGGAAAACATTTTGTTCTATAAATATTGCTACAGTATTTGCACTTAGTGAGAAAAAAACAGTAGTTATTGGTCTTGATTTAAGAAAACCCAAATTATTTGCTGAATTTAATTTATCCAACGAAGTTGGGATTGTAAATTATCTGATTAAGCAAAAAACAGTTGATGAAATCATCAATCATACTCATGTTCCCTATCTTGACGTTATTCTCTCAGGGCCAGTTCCGCCAAATCCGGCTGAGATGATTATGAGTGAAGGAATGAAAGAATTGATTGAAGAGTTAAAGAAAAAATACGACTATATTATATTGGATACACCTCCGGTTGGTTTGGTATCCGATGCTTTGGAATTAGCACAATATTGCGACGTTACGTTGTATATAGTAAGGCAGAATTTCACAAAAAAAGAAATGATTACGTTGTTAAACAACCGAGTAAAACGTGGAGAGTTAAATAATACGAGTATTATTTTGAATGGTTTTGAAAATAAAGCTAAATACGGTGCGGGTTATGGTTACGGGTATGGTTACGGATATGGATATGGGACTTATTCAAATGGATATCATGATGAGGATAAACCAAAAAATATTTTTGAAACCGTAGCGGGTAAATTTCGTAAAAAACTAACCAAGTAATTGATTTTTCTAAATTGAGATAAGATGATCGAAGAAACAAAAAGTACGATATTAATTACTGGAGGAGCAGGATTTATAGGCTCTAATCTTTGTGAATATTTTTTGTCAAAAGGACACGAAGTTGTTTGCTTTGATAATTTTGCTACAGGATACAGGCATAATTTAAAAGACTTTATTAATAATGTTAATTTTCGTTTAATCGAAGGGGATATTCGGAATGCAACTGATTGTCAAAATGCGGTAAAAGGAGTGGATTATGTACTGCATCAGGCGGCTTTAGGGTCTGTGCCGCGTTCTCTGATTGATCCGGTTACTACTAACGATGTTAATGTTTCCGGTTTTTTAAATATGCTTGTTGCTTCCCGTGATGCTAAGGTAAAACGATTTATATATGCGGCAAGTTCCTCCACTTATGGAGATTCTGTTGGATTGCCAAAAGTTGAAGAGGTGATTGGTAAACCGCTCTCCCCTTATGCAATAACAAAGTATGTAAACGAATTGTATGCGGAAATTTTTAGCAGAACGTATGGACTCGAAACTATAGGTTTGCGCTATTTTAATGTTTTTGGAAGAAAGCAAGATCCTAATGGGGCTTATGCGGCGGTTATTCCAAAATTTGTAATGCAATTAATGCAATTGGAAAGTCCAAAAATAAATGGTGACGGAAACTATTCTCGCGATTTCACCTATATTGACAATGTGATTCAAATGAACGAGTTGGCAATGTTAACAAAAAATCCTGAAGCGGTAAACACGGTTTATAATACTGCTTATGGCGATCGAAATACGTTGAATAATCTGGTTGATTATTTGAAGGAATTTTTATCTAAATATGATGAGAGGATCGCCACTGTAGCAGTAGAATATGGACCCAGCAGAGCGGGAGATATTCCCCATTCTTTGGCAAGTATTGATAAGGCTAAAATAGTATTAGGTTATGATCCACACTATTCTATGCAAGAAGGATTGAAAGAAGCAGTTGAATGGTATTGGGATAATCTTAAATAAAAATCCTTTTTTTAGAAATAAGGGGGATAATTAAATAAAGTATATTTGCAAATTGAAAATTATAAAAATGAAAATTACAAAAATTTGTTGCATAGGGGCCGGTTATGTTGGAGGTCCTACCATGGCGGTTATCGCTCAAAAATGCCCACATATACAAGTTACCGTTGTTGATTTAAATGAAGAACGGATAGCAGCTTGGAACGATGAAAATACAAACAATATTCCCATTTATGAGCCTGGATTAGATAAAATTGTTGGTGAATCCAGAGGCAGAAATCTATTTTTCTCGACTGAAGTGGATAAAGCAATAGACGAAGCCCAGCTTATTTTTATATCAGTAAATACGCCTACAAAAACCTATGGAAAAGGGAAAGGGATGGCTGCTGACTTGAAATACATTGAGTTGTGCGCCAGACAAATTGCCAGAGTAGCCAAAGACAATAAAATAGTGGTTGAAAAATCAACACTTCCGGTACGAACAGCTGAAGCAATTAAAAGTATTCTGGATAATACCGGTAATGGGGTGCAGTTTCAAATTCTTTCTAACCCTGAGTTTTTGGCAGAAGGAACTGCTGTTCAGGATTTATTGAATCCAGATCGAATTTTAATTGGAGGGGATCCTTCAGAAGAAGGACAAAAAGCGATACAGGCACTTGTTGACGTGTATTCCAATTGGGTTTCTGCGGATAAACTATTGACCACTAATCTATGGTCTTCAGAATTATCTAAACTGACCGCTAATGCATTTTTAGCACAGCGAATTTCTTCGATTAATGCGATGTCAGAGCTTTGTGAAAAAACAGGGGCTGATGTAAATGAGGTAGCCAAAGCCATAGGAATGGACAGCAGAATAGGATCGAAATTCCTGAAAGCATCGGTTGGATTTGGGGGTTCTTGTTTTCAAAAAGACATATTGAATTTGGTTTACATTGCAAAATCGTATGGGTTGAACGAAGTGGCCGATTATTGGGAACAAGTAATCATAATGAATGATCATCAAAAGAGACGTTTCTCTAATAATATCATTCAAACACTTTACAATACGGTTTCTGATAAAAAAATCACCTTCCTGGGTTGGGCTTTCAAAAAGGATACGAATGACACCAGAGAATCAGCAGCCATTTATGTTGCTGATGATTTGATCAATGAGCATGCGAAAATTGCGGTATATGATCCTAAAGTATCCAGAAAGAAAGTGCTGGCTGATTTAGATTACTTAGAAACAAGAGCGACTTCAACTAATGCAAACCATGTACTTTCATTTGAGAGCCCTTATGAAGCATGCGAAGCTGCTCATGCAATAGCAGTTCTTACAGAGTGGGATGAATTTGTCCAGTATGACTGGCAAAAAATTTATGACTCCATGCAAAAACCAGCTTTTGTATTTGATGGAAGAAACATACTTAATGGTCCGGCTTTAGAAGCGATTGGGTTTATTTATCAAGGGATAGGCTCCTAAGTTAAGGGTGCCTTTTTAGTGTAATAATCTGTTGGATGTAATTAGTTTTAGATGATGTTTTTTCGTCAGTTCGAGAGATTTTCAATAGAAAATCGTATCGAGGATAGGAAAAATTTCATTAAAAATTCGAATATTTTTTGTTCCGTTTTACTGCGCAAAAAATACTCGAATTGACGTTTTTAATAATTACACCTCAATGGATTATAATAATTGATTTAAGAAGCTATAGGTACATTATTGTTTCTTATAAACAGTACTTAGAAAATACAAATAAATAAAGGGTCATATTTTTATTTCAATACAAAAAGGAAGATGAATTGGTATGTAGTATATACAAAGCCTAAATGGGAGAAGAAAGTAGCGGAGCAATTAAAAAAAAGCGGAATTGAATGCTATTGTCCTTTGATTACTGTAGTACGTCAATGGTCTGATCGAAAAAAAAAGGTAGAAGTACCTCTTTTTAATTCCTATGTTTTTGTTCAATTAGCAGACTCTGACAGAAATTTAGTGTTTCTGTCAACAGGTGTAGTGCGGTATTTGTTTTGGTTAGGCAAACCTGCGATTGTGAGAGATGAAGAAATTAGCATTATTAAAAGAGGGCTGGATGGGCCCGATAGTTGTGAAGTTTCGGTAGTTTCATTTCAAGTAGGCGATACCATAGAATTAGAATCAGGTCCTTTTTCAACTCAAAAGGCAATTGTACAAGAGGTAAATAACACTCATTATGTTCTTGTTTTGGAATCATTAGGATGTGTTTTAAAAATGAAATTTAAATAAATTATACTTGGGGTGTTCCTAAATTCGTTGCAATGAATTAATTAAGGAACCTGTTTTTTTTTTATACAAAGCAGTATTTGTAGTTGGTTTTACAAATGCTGCTTTTTAAGTAAAAATGATTTAATTGTATCAATTTTTTACAGCAAGTAATGCTGTTTTAAATGGCGTTAATTTATTTTACGTTTAGGGTTTGTTTAGTATCTGATTTACAGCGCGTTAATTTTAATGTTATGCAAATGTAATAATTATGTAACATTGATCTTTTAAAATGCAATAAAAATACTGATCTATATGTCTATATTTGCACACAAAATTATCCCGATTTCAGCTCATTTATGTGAGTTTGAAATGCGAAGCCGTGAATTATAATTAACATAAGTTAATTAAAATTGTTTAAAAATGAGTTCAACTATAAAAATAGCAGTGATTGGTTTGGGTTATGTAGGTTTGCCGCTAGCACGCTTATTTGCCACCAAACATGCTGTTGTAGGATTTGATATCAATCTATCTCGAGTGGCTTCGTTGCAATCAGGAACGGACACTACATTTGAAGTAGAAGATGCCATATTACAAAAAGTATTGCTTGAAAAGCCCAGCGATGCTATTGGATTATATTGTACTACAGTTTTAGTTGATATAGCGGATTGTAATTATTACATCGTAACGGTTCCAACGCCTGTTGATAAAAACAATCGTCCTGATTTAACGCCTTTATATAAGTCCAGTGAGGCTGTTGGAAGCGTTTTGAAAAAAGGGGATATTGTCATTTATGAATCTACAGTCTACCCAGGTGTTACTGAAGAGGAATGTGTACCTGTATTAGAAAGGGTTTCCGGATTAAAGTTCAATGTTGATTTTTTTGCGGGTTATTCACCAGAAAGAATAAATCCCGGAGATAAAGAACATACCGTAGAGAAAATTTTAAAAATCACTTCGGGTTCCACTCCCGAAATTGGACAGCAAGTAGATCAGTTATACCAGTCGGTTATAACTGCAGGTACTCACTTAGCACCTTCCATAAAAGTTGCTGAAGCCGCCAAAGTAATTGAAAACTCCCAACGTGATATTAATATTGCATTTGTAAATGAATTGGCTAAAATATTCAATTTGATGAATATTGATACCAATGCCGTTTTAGAAGCGGCAAGAACCAAATGGAATTTTTTGCCTTTTAAGCCTGGATTGGTTGGAGGGCACTGTATAGGGGTAGATCCGTATTATTTAGCACAACGTGCTCAAGAATTTGGATACCATCCTGAGATTATTTTAGCAGGACGACGATTGAACGACAGTATGGGAGATTATGTGGCTTCCCAAGTGGTAAAGTTGATGATTAAAAAAGGGATTTCAGTTAATGGAGCTACGCTGCTGATGCTGGGGATCACTTTCAAAGAAAACTGTCCCGATGTTCGCAATACTAAAATTGTAGATGTCATCGCAGCCTTAACGGATTATGGAATTACAGTGACCATATATGATCCTTTGGCTAACCCAACAGCGGTCAAACAAGAATACGATTTAATAACCACAACTGCAGTACCGAACCAAAAATTTGATGCGGTAGTTTTAGGAGTGGCGCATCATCAATTTCTGACCATCGATATTTCTAAATTGCAAAATGACATCAGTTTGTTGTATGATGTAAAAGGAATTTTGGGAGATTCCGTTGATGGAAGATTATAAATAGTATCAATCAAAAAGCCTATATAGCAGAGATTTAAACGTAAAGCATGGAAAATAAACCTTCAATTACACATGTAATTCTTACTGGCGGAGTAGGTAGCCGATTATGGCCGCTCTCCCGAAAAAGCCAACCCAAACAATACCTTGATTTATTTGATGGTAAGTCGTTGTTTGAGATGACTGTCGAACGCAATCGTAATGTAGCTAATAAAATTATGATAGTAGGTAATATTGATAATTGTCATCTCAGTAGAAAAGTGATGGAAAAGTCCAATATTTCCTATGTAGATATCATTGAATCAACTCCCAGAAATACTGCTGCTGCAATCGCTTTTGCTGCTTTTGCTTCCAATCCGGATGATATTTTAATTGTAACACCTTCTGATCATATCATTGATGAAATAGAGAATTATGAAGTAGCAATTAATGAAGCTATAGCCAAGGCTTCAAAAGGATATCTTGTGACTTTTGGGATTGTCCCTACTAAGCCTGAAATAGGCTACGGCTATATTGAACGCAAAGGGGATGATGTGATTTCTTTCAGAGAAAAGCCCAATCAAGTTACTGCTAAGGATTTTATTGCCAAAGGAAATTTTCTTTGGAACAGTGGTATGTTTTGTTTTAAAGCGGGAGTGTTTCTGGAAGAACTACAATCCTTTAAACCGGAAGTATATGAAAAATCAAAAATTGCTTGGGATAGTAATATTGATGGTACTTTAAATTTAGAATTATCTCTCGAAATACCTTCCATCAGTATTGATTATGCAGTTATGGAAAGAAGTAAAAAAATAAAAGTAGTACCCTCGAAATTCATTTGGTCTGATTTGGGTTCTTTTGAATCAGTTTATGATTATCTGGTTTCCACAGGGCATCCTGTCGATAAAAACGGGAATATGGTTATTGGCACGAACAATTATACTGCTTTTGTTGGTTTGAAAAACACCATTTTCGTTTATACGGATACCGCTAATTTAATTTTGCATAAAGATAGTTCACAGGATGTCAAGAATATATATAACGAGTTGGAGCAACAAAATCCAGATTTGTTGAATTAAAAAGGCATGAATAAAGATACTAAAATTTATATAGCAGGGCACAATGGTATGGTAGATAGTGCTATCTGGAGAACCTTGTCTACTAATGGATATGCTAATTTATTGGGAGCTTCAAGTCGTGAATTAGATTTGGGAAACCAACAAGCTGTTAAGGATTTCATAGCTATTGAAAATCCGGGGGTTATTATTGATGCTGCTACACGAGTAGGAGGAATATTGGCTAAAATAATTATCCGTATCAATTTATTATGGAGAACATGTAATCCAGAATAATTTAATCGATTCTGCACTGCAATCCGGTGTAGAGAAGTTTTCTTGGAAGTTCTTGTATTTATCCTAAACTAGCGCTCAACCCTTGAAAGAAGAGTATCTGCTTACAGGTGTTTAGAACCCACTAATGAATGGTACGCTATTGTAAAAATTACCGGAGTGAAAGCCTGTGAAGCAATCAGAAAGCAATTTGGAAAGGACTATGTTAGTCTTATGCCAACCAATTTGTACGGTACGCATGATAATTTCGATTTAAATACCTCACATGTTTTACCGGCGATGATGCGAAAATTTCATGAGGCTAAGGAGAACAATAATGCTCCCATTACCCTTTGGGGAAGTGGAACTCCTATGAGAAGAATTTCACTTTGTAGAGATGATATGGCCCAAGGGTTGTTTTTGCTTTAGAAAACAAATTACCCGACTACTTATATAATGTAGGCACAGGGGAAGATTTAACCATAAAGTGTTTGGCTGAAACAATTCTAAAAATTGCAGGACATAAAGGAGATATCATTTGGGACACTACTAATGGGACACTACTAAGCCAGATGGTACTCCAAGAAAAGTAATGGATATATCCAAAATACACAGTTTAGGATGGAAACATAAGGTGAATCTTGAAGAAGGGATTCAAAAAACGTATGATTGGTTTTTGGAGAATATAGATGCCTTTAAGGAAGTTAAGATGTAGTTTTTATTCAATCGTTAAGTTTTTTTAACTGCTTGATTGATATTAAATCAATTTCCCGATTTAACTTTTTAACAAAGAATCGTATTTATCCTATCATCTGCACACAAGTTTAAAATAGGTGACAGATAAAACAGATTGAAAATTTTTACATGAATTTTATGATGTTATAAAAAATTAGGAATAAAATTCCGTGTAAATATTTTTTTCCATACGGGAGGGAATTATTAGCCTTCTACTTCCTGAATTGTATGGTAAAGGACAAGAAATGGGACAATCAGAAACAACGCTTTCTTAGCCTTGTTTCGCCTTATGCTGTAGCAAATTTCGATATTTTGGGTTGTGGTAAATTGCAACAGAAAATACTTATTTAATGAAAATATTGCAAGCATTTGAAGAGGTTAATGAATTTCAAAAAAATAGTTTTGTTTACTAAATTAATTAATCGATTTCAAGAGAAACTCGAAGAGAAATAATAGTAATGTGGAGAATTTCGTTTAAGTGAAATTTAGATGATATGCGTGAAATATTTTCTTTAACAGTAATTAAAATATTACAGAATTTGGTAGAAAGGTACAGCATATGGTTTAGTTGCTGTGAATGAAGTTAGGTGTTGTTGGGTGGTGGTATTAAGTATTATAATAATGAATATCGTGCTTTAGAAAATACAGATGCTCTATTAATCGTATAGGCACTAAATAAAATATATATGAGTAAAAGAATTTTAATTACTGGAGCAGCAGGTTTTTTAGGTTCGCATTTATGCGATAGATTTATTTCGGAAGGATATAAGGTGGTAGGTATGGATAATCTTATTACTGGAGATATTAAAAATATTGAGCATTTATTTCCATTAGAGAATTTTGAGTTTTATAATCAGGATGTTTCAAATTATGTTCATGTTGCTGGTAAATTAGACTATATTTTGCATTTTGCTTCACCAGCTAGTCCTATTGATTATTTAAAAATTCCAATACAAACCTTAAAAGTAGGTTCGCTAGGTACGCATAATTTATTAGGTGTTGCAAAAGAAAAAAAGGCAAGGTTTTTAATTGCATCAACATCAGAAGTGTATGGTGATCCTACAGTTCATCCCCAGCCTGAGGAGTATTGGGGTAATGTAAACCCGATTGGGCCTAGGAGTGTTTATGATGAGGCAAAACGGTTTCAAGAAGCAATAACTATGGCTTATCATACTTTTCATGGCCTTGAGACTAGGATAGTACGAATTTTTAATACTTATGGCCCTAGGATGAGGTTAAATGATGGAAGAGTTTTACCTGCGTTTATAGGTCAAGCTTTGCGTGGGGAAGATTTAACTATATTTGGAGATGGTACTCAAACAAGATCTTTTTGTTACGTGGATGATTTAATAGAAGGTATTTACAGGTTATTATTGTCAGATTATACTTTACCGGTAAATATTGGTAATCCAAATGAGATAACCATGAATGATTTTGCCACTGAAATTATTAAGTTAACGGGTACTAAGCAAAAAATTGTTAATTTGCCTTTGCCAGCAGACGATCCAAAACAAAGAAGACCAGATATTTCAAAAGCAAAAGAAATATTAGGATGGCAACCCAAGATTGATAGAGCTGAAGGATTAAGAATCACTTATGATTATTTTAAATCTTTCTCAAAAGAAGAATTAGAAATGAATAAAGAAAATAAGAAATTTGTTAAATTGTGATTGCATTTTAATTGACATAGTAATTTTATGAAACACTTTAGAATAATGAAATTAATTGTTTTCCCCTCTTTTTGTTTTTTTTAAGTATTTGAAGACTAGCTTTAAATATTGTAAAGTTACAACTACGACAAAATTGGGTGTTTTTTAAAAGGAAATATAAGTTGGGTTTTTATATTCTTTTCATGAATATGTTGTTACAATATTAGATGCTGGTTTTAAAAATCAGTGTTTTACACTATAATGTTTTCTGAATTTAATTTATTATAAATAATTTGTTTAATATTAAATTTTAGTAGTATTTTTATTCTAAAATAAATTATTAATTACAACTAAAAACAAAATTTCAATAAAATATATTTTTAAACAAAAGTTATGAAAGTACTCATTTTAGCAGGAGGATTAGGTTCAAGATTATCCGAAGAAACCTCATTAAAACCAAAACCAATGGTGGAAATAGGGGGGAAACCTATTTTATGGCATATTATGAAAATTTATGCCTCTTATGGTTACACTGAGTTTATTATTCTTTGTGGATATAAAGGATATGTGATTAAAGAATATTTTTCTAATTATTACAGGCATTTGAGCGATATGACTATTGATTTAGCATCTAATGATGTTACTTTTCATAAAAATAGTGCTGAGCCTTGGAAGGTAACTCTAATCGATACTGGTTTGCATACAATGACTGGTGGTCGAATCAAAAGAGTAAAAGAATATCTTGGGAATGATTCTTTTATGCTTACTTATGGAGATGGATTATCAGATGTGGATGTCAATGAATTAGTTAAATTTCACGATTCACATAGTGGAGCTATTACTATGACTGCAGTACAACCAGAAGGACGTTTTGGTTCTTTAGATTTAAACTCAGAGCAAAAAGTAGTGAATTTCACCGAGAAACCAAAAGGGGATGGAGCGTGGATTAATGGTGGTTTTTTTGTTTGTGATTCGAAAATATTCGATTACCTAGAAGACGATACTACAATTTTTGAAAGAAAACCATTAGAGAATTTAGCCAATGATGGTGAGTTATATTCATTTAAGCATAGAGGTTTTTGGAAACCAATGGATATGTTAAGAGATAAAACTGAATTAGAAGAGCAATGGGAAAGTGGAAAAGCTCCTTGGAAAAAATGGTAAAATAATGGATAAATTAGGATTGTTAAAAAATAGATTTAACGGCACAAAAGTTTTTGTAACAGGTCATACTGGCTTTAAAGGTGCTTGGTTGTTAGTTTTGTTAAATCAACTTGGAGCGATTGTTAAAGGATATTCCTTAGAGCCAGAGGATGAAAAAGCTATTTTCAATTCGTTTAATGATTTGTCATTTGAATCAATTATTGGAGATTTAAGAAATTTACAACAACTAGAAGATGAGATTTTAAGTTTTCAACCGGATGTTATTTTTCATTTAGCAGCACAACCTTTAGTGAGGCTGAGTTATAAAATACCTGCAGAAACGTTTGAAGTCAACGTTATTGGAACTGCAAATTTATTATCTGCAGTTATAAAATTAAAAAAAAAATGTGAAATAGTTTGCATAACTACAGATAAAGTATATCATAACAATGAATGGATCTATCCTTATCGCGAAACAGATAGATTAGGGGGATATGATCCTTATAGTGCTAGTAAAGCTGCCTGTGAAATTGTGATTTCTTCTTATAAAAATTCTTTTTTTAATCCAGAAAAATATAGCGAACATCTTAAAAGTATTACCAGTGTTAGAGCTGGAAATGTTATTGGTGGCGGTGATTGGTCAAAAGATAGGCTTTTGCCAGATATTGTAAATGCTTTATTAAATGATAAAGAAATTGAAGTTAGAAATCCAAATGCCGTCAGACCTTGGCAACATGTTTTAGAACCACTTTTTGGGTATTTACTTTTAGCTGTTAAAATGAATGATGACCCAATTAAGTTTGCGACATCATACAATTTTGGACCCTCGACCAACGATAACCTTTCTGTTAAAAAAATTCTTGACATAGCTATTAAGGCTTATGGAAAAGGGAGTTATGTAATTAAAGAAGACAAAGAGCAACCGCATGAAGCGGGCTTACTTAGATTAGATATTAGTAAAGTTTCTAGTGAATTAAATTGGCAACCAAGATTTACAGCTGAAGAAGCAGTACAATTAACTATTGAATGGTATAAAAATTATCATGCGGGTAAATTACCTATAGACTTAATAAAAAATGATATTGAAACCTTTTTAAATACTTAATATTTTACAAATGAAAATAGGAATAATTGGGGGG
The DNA here is from genome assembly GCF_048284325.1 of Flavobacterium esculini. Lineage (NCBI taxonomy): Bacteria > Pseudomonadati > Bacteroidota > Flavobacteriia > Flavobacteriales > Flavobacteriaceae > Flavobacterium > Flavobacterium esculini. The sequence continues at coordinate 106,594 of NZ_JBLVPI010000007.1, forward strand.
AATTCTTTTTTGGCAAAACAAATTTGTTTTAAGTTGCTTGCAGATAACAGCAACACTAAGTTATATGTTTTTGGAAGTGGTTTAGATCTCGATTTTGTTAATAATGAAGCTGTTGAATTTCATAATTTCATATATCCAAATAGTTCTTTGGATTATAATTTATTAGCTGGGTTAGATGCCATTTATTTTTGTTCAGCAACTGGGGTTCAAGCAAATTTAATTGTTGAAGAAAAAAATATTTATGGATTAAATACTTTTGAACCTATTCAGTTAGCTATAGCATTAGAAAAAAAAAATTTTTCGGGTAAATACATTACTTTCGGATCTTATTTCGAAATAGGAAGTAATACTGTTGATAAAGAATTTACAGAACAAGAAGTGATTTTTTCTCAGGGTAATATGCCTAATCATTATTGTAATTCTAAACGAATGCTAAGTAGATATTTTTCAGGAAATATTCATAAAATAAATTGGTATCATTTTATTTTACCAACAATATATGGGCCTTCAGAAAATCCTTTGCGATTAATTCCTTATTTAATTTCTTCTATTTTAAATAACAGCCCAATTCAGGTAACCAGCGGAACTCAACTAAGACAATATATTCATATTGATGATGTAGTGGATATTGTTACTAAATTATTAAGCTATAATATAGCACCATCAATATACAATATATCGCCTGATACCTCCATAAGTATCAAAGGTTTAATAAATACTGTTTTTGAAACAACAAATTATAAGGCAGATAATGTAACTATAATTTCAAGAGTTGATGAAAATATGAAATATCTTGCTTTAGATAATTCGAAAACAAAAGAAGTATTCAATTGGGAGCCAAAAATTAATTTAATTGAAGGTATAAAAACATATATAAAATGATAGTTGATAAAATTACCATAATTGAAAGAAAAAAAATTGAAGATCATAGAGGTTGGTTTTTAAAAGTTATTAATGGTAAAGAGGATAATTTACCAAGTGCAACTGGCGAATTTTATGTTACTGTAGCTACCCCAAACCAATCAAAAGGGGGGCATTATCATCTTATTTCAAAAGAGTGGTTTACTTTAATTAAAGGAGAATGCCTATTAGAACTTGTAGATGTTGAAACTAAAGAATATGTTTCAATTCCATTAAGCGAAAAGGAACCTAAGACCATTTACGTCCCTAATAATATTGCGCATAACTTTAAAAACACAGATGATACAGAATTTATACTATTAGCGTATTCTGACATTTTGTATGATCCTAATGATACAATATCTTTTGAATTTTGAAAAAAATAATATTTTCTAATATAGTTTATTCCTTACTTATTGTTTTTTTTGGCCTGGCAGGTTCTATCCTTATTAGCCGTTCTCTTGGGCCTTCTCAACGAGGTGAAATAGCAGCCATTATTTTGTGGCCTACATTATTATTGTATCTAGGCTCGTTTGGTACATATCAAGCTGTTATATATCATTTTTCTAAAAGCAATAGAAAAATAGAAAATATCTGGGGTTCTTGTTTAGTCATAACAATTTTAAATTCAATAATTAGTATTATTGTAGGTATCATATTGATATTTTTGAGCTTAAAACTGTTGAGTATAGAATACAAATGGTATAGTTTTTATCTTTTATTATTTTTACCTTTAAATATAATTACACAATTTATAAGTTCAATTTTACAAGCTAAATCATTATTCAAAGAATATAATTTCACAAGATTATTTACACCACTATTTTACTTAATTGGGATATTAGTTTTGTATTTTTTTAAATATTTAACAGTAATTAATATTATTATATTACAAATTATTTTAATAGTTCTGCAGTTTATTGTTTTTGGGGCACTTTATAATAAAAGAGTTGGTTCCATAACAAATTTTAAGTATCATAAAAAAACTATAAAAATTATTTATAACTATGGTTATAAAGTTTGGCTAGGAGATTTGTCTCAAGGGTTAAATGTCAAAATGGATCAAATATTAATTTCAGGAATGTTATTAAGTAAGGATTTAGGAATTTATGTAGTAGCAACTAGTATTGCTAATTTTACTACAATAATTCCTAACGCATATAAAACAGTTTTTTTGCCATTAATCTCTTCAACAAAACTGATGGTTGAAAAGTTGAAATTAACCAACAAAGTGCTCTTTAATTTTTTATGGATTAATCTCGGTGTTACAATAGCTTGTCTTATTATAAATCCTTATATAATTCCGATATTGTTTGGAGATGAATTTAATGAAGCAGTACTAATATCGTATATTTTGCTAATTGGTTTTCTATTTTTTAATTTTAAAATTGTGTTGGCTAGTATAATGCAAGGTGTAGGAAAGCCATTGTTTGTAAGTTATTCTGAAATTTTTGGTTTAGTTTCTTTACTATTAGTGATTTATCCATTGACAAATTCTTATGGATTAATTGGAGCTTCTATAGCAATTTCATTTGCTTACCTAATACAATTTTTAACTTTATTTTTATTATTTATTAAAATTAAAAAAAAAAACAATTAAATGAATAAAATATCCATAGCACTTCCAGTTTTCAATGGAGCTAATTTTATTAGAGAAGCTATTGAGAGTATTCTAATTCAGGATTATAGTGATTTTGAATTTGTAATAGTGGATAATGCTTCAACTGATGAGACGATATCTATAATAAATGAATATGTACAAGATGATAGGATAAAACTATTCTGTTTTAAAGAATATTTGGGACAAGTTGAAAATGTAAATAGAGCTGCTAAATTGTGTACGAATAATTGGATACATTTTTTTTGTCATGATGACATTATGCTCCAAGGTTGTATTAATCATTGTATGCAGGTCATTAACACATCTAATTATGAAGATTTTGCACTTTTAAGTCATAAACCTGCTTGGTTGTTTATGAATAACATTGTGAATGTGCCTTTTAATGCTATCAATGGAAATAAGGTTTTTGAATACCAAGATTTTATTAGTAAATCAAAAATTGATACTGTTGAAGTTATTGAACATAAAAAAGATATAACTGCAATAAATATTTTAAATGGAAATGGAGTTTATCTACCGGCATTAACTACTGCTGTTGTAAAAAAAGATGTATTTATTGAGCTTGGGTTGTTTGATGAAAAATACATCCATTTCGATATTTTTTTTTGGATGCGATTATTAAAAACCCATAGTTATATAGAATTAGACAAAGCACTGACGCTTACACGAATTCACGGTAATCAAGTAGCTGTTGATGCTAGAAAAAGTTTGAGAACAATAGAGGATCATAAAATATTTTGGAAAGAATATTTAAATTTTATTGTAGCTAAACCTACTTTAAAACAAAAAACTACAGTTTTTTTGAAACCAATTACTACTGCAGTGGGTATAATTACTGTTGCAATTATTAAAAATGGTTTTTTTAAAGGAATAAAATTATTGTTTTCACTCCCAATATCATGGATTTCTTTTAGTTTAGTTTTTTTGCCTTTGAGGTATATAAGCGAAATAAAATTAATAAATAAATTAAAAAAATATCTAACAGTAGATATGATTTATCCTTGATTTATGAGGCTATTAAAAACAATATTTTCAGATTTTGTGTTTTTTTTTAATTCAATATATTCTTATTTATATTGGAATTCTAAAGGAGTTAGAATAACAATGAGTTGTTCTATTTCGACTAAAGCTAAAATAGGTAAAGGCTGTGTGTTTACTGGAAATACAATCATCACAGACAAAGCGGAGATAGGTATTTATACTTATGGATATAATTTGAATATTCACAACGCAATTATAGGAGATTTTTGTTCTTTAGCTCCAGATGTTAAAGTAGGCTTAGACGAGCATCCAATGAATGAGAAATCTACCCACCCACATTTTTATCAAGAAATTAATCAAAAAAAAGTTATAATTGAAAACCATGTTTGGTTAGGAACAAATTCTGTTATTTTATGCGGTGTGAAAATTGGTAAGCATGCGGTCATTGGAGCTGGTTCAATTGTGAATAAAGACATTGAAGATTTTACATTAAATGTAGGAGTACCTTGTAAGCTAGTTAAACACCTGCCAAAAGAGAATAAAATATGATTAAAGATTGTAATAAATATATTGTTGTCCATTCTGGAAAAAGAGATGCTTACAAAGTGGCCGAATCACTTTATGAAGCCAATCAATTAGGTTTTTTGGTAACAGATGATTATGTCTTTAGATATTTACTTAAAAAAGAAAAAAGCATACCATTATCTAATGTTAAAACAAGTTTTAGGGCTGTTTTTTGGTTGATCTTATATAAAATATTCAAAAATCAATTTTTTCAAGTTAATAAAGACAGGGCATTATCTTTGACTGCTGCACAGCTAGCCAACCGACATAATTTTAGTTTATTAGCATACAGCTATTATGCACTTCCAGCTTTTGATATAGTAAAAAAATCAATTACTAAAATTCTTTTTCAGCTTCATCCTCATCCTAAATTTATTAAAAATTTATTTTTAGAAGAAATAGGGTTAATTCCCGAATCAAAAAAATCATTGAGTTTAGAACACGAGTTAAATGATGACGTGGAGCATTTTAATCAACTTAATCTAGAAGCTACTAAAGCTGATATGATAATTTGTGCAAGTTCTTTTACGGAATTCACTTTAAAACAGGAAAACATCAATAAAAAAATAATTGTGATTCCGTATGGTGTGAATCTGAACGATTATCCTTTTTATACTAGAAAATCAGCGAAAAAAGCTGTATTCAATATTCTTTTTGTTGGAAGTTTGAATCAAAGAAAAGGAATTTATTATTTATTAGAAGCAGTTCAAAAGCTACAAATAGAAAATTACGATGTGCAACTAACCATTGTAGGAAGAGGGATTTTTGATATAGAAATAATGAACTTATTTAATATAAAAGATTTAAATATTAAATACAATGTGTCTTTTGAGGAACTTATAAATAGTTATAAAAGTGCAGACGTTTTTGTTTTACCATCTCTATGTGAGGGATTTGCACAAGTAATTTTAGAAGCTATGTCTACGGGTTTGCCAGTCATTTCAACAAATCATACATCAGCACAAGATTTAATTGAAAATGGAGTAGATGGGTTTGTAATTCCAATTAGAAGTTCAGAAGCTATTTTTGAAAAAATAATATTTCTTATGCATAACATAGAAGAGCGTTTGAAAATGGGTAATTTAGCTTTTTTAAAGTCTAAAAATTATACTTGGCAAACATTCAAATCAAAATTAATTGAAACTTTAAATGGAAACTAATACATTGTTAATACTATACGCTGAAATAATGCCTTATAATGTGGCTACTTTTAATGCTTTGGTAAATAATTATAAAAATTATCATTTACATGTTGTATGTTGGGGGGCAGATAAAAAGTTAACTAAATATCAGCAACCTAATAATGATAAAATCACTTATTATGACAAATCAAAACTTAAGTATAGCGATATATTGTCTATTTATAAAACAATAGAGCCAAAAGTTCTACTCGTTTCTGGTAGAATGGAAAAAGATTATTTAAAATTAGCTTTAATTGCCAGAAAAGATTCAAAAATAGTGGTAGGAACTGCTGATAATCATTATAACGGAAGTTTAAAACAAAAATTAGCTATTTTTTTTTCAAATTTTTTATATAAAAGATATTTTGAATTTATGTTAGTACCAGGTATTTTTCAGTATGAATATCAACGTTTGTTGGGCTTCAAAAGAGAAAAAATATTATTTCCACAATATTGCGCTGATACCCTTTTGTTTGAACAAGCATACAATAATTCAACAACAGATAAAAAAGGAATATTGTTTTTAGGAAGACTTCATACTGTTAAAGGTATAGATATGCTGATTAAAGTGCATAAAGAATTATTTGACTCAAATAAAATATCAGATAAGCTTATTATTATTGGTGACGGACCTTTGAAAGATTCATTGGAATTAACTACTGAACATATCGTGTATTATCCTTTTATGTCCCAAAATGAAATACTTAGCATTATGTCAAATGTAAAATATTTTTGTTTGCCTAGTAATTCAGAACCTTGGGGGGTTGTTATTCATGAAGCAGCAGCAGCTGGTTTGCCTATTGTGACTACAACAAATTGTGGAGCTGCAACAGCTTTTGTTAAACAAGGATATAATGGATATTTTTTTGAACCTGGAAATGCTCTTAAACTCAAAGAAATACTTTTAAAAATGAATGGAAAAAACCAACAAGAAATACATAATATGGGTAAACGTAGTTTTGAGTTGTCTAAGCAAATTCATCCTGAAATGTGGTCAGATGTTTTATTAAATTTATAAAGTGAACTTTTTAGTAGCAATCTGATTTCATGATATTAAAACGTATCAAAATCTTAACACCGTTGCAAAAAGATTATTTAACCTTTTTATTTTTTTAAATGATAATATTTTTTGACTTAATAATAGTTTTTTTTTTAATTATGTATTTGATTAAAAATAGACAGCTTGATCTGAATAATCCATCCTTTTTATATTTAATAATCCATCTTTTTTTTATTACGTTTAAAGGAGTTCAACTTTTTATTTTTGATTCAAAAATATCATCGAATTCGTTCTATGATACATTTATTAGTTTAGAGGATATCAACTATGCAATAGCTTTAGCTGATATTTCCTTAATAGGTTTCTTTGTCGGATTTAATTTTCTTAAAAATTCATTTGTAAGAAGAGGCAATAAATTAAAATCAAAGTTTATAGTCATAGTAGAGGAAAGACAAGGATGGATGAAATTTTATTTAAGCGTTGTTGTTGTATTAGGTTTTTTAGGGTTGCTATTGTATTCTTTTATTCCTGGAATTAAAAATGAAGAGATTGAAGCTACGCCGCTTTCAATTATTTTGTCTAGTTTAGGGATTATTTCTTCAATAATATTATTGTATGAATATGGTTTCAAGTTGAAATATTTACTGTTTTTTGGAGTAATGATTTTTATTTATTCAATACAGGGATCTTATAGATACAGAGTTGTTCTTCCATTACTATTTGTTGCGTTATACTATTTGAAAACTAAAAATTTAAAGCTTTTACCTATAAAGTTTGCAATACTTGGTTTTGTTTTTATTTTATTGAGTTTTCCTCTTAAAGAAATTGGGCAAGCAGTTCAAAACGGTGGAGATGTTGATATCGTAGAAATAACATCACATTCATTTGATGAATTTTTATCTGGAAATTCAAGTGATTTGCAATTTATAGAACAAAGTGCAGCTATGGTTTCAAATATTGATGCAAAAGGAATCGTTTTTTATGGTACAACATATGTGCCCATTTTATTATTTTGGATTCCCAGAGATTATTGGCCCGAAAAACCTAGATTAAACGATTGGCAATTTGAAATATCGACATCTGGTAGAGATTTTGGGTCTATGGGTCAGATTTCTTTAATTAGTGGTGAGTCGTATGCTAATTTTAGAATGTTTGGTGTTTTTTTAATACCATTCTTTATGGGTAGATTTTATTCTTATTTATATTATAGTTACAGTAATTTGCCTTATAATCACAAAGGTTTTTTATTACTCTTATTATATAATATGATATTGTTTCAAACTTGGCGTGACGGATTAATATCATTAATTTTGTTTCCAATATTAAATTATTTGCCATTGATAGTTTTATATTTTATTAAAAAACCCAAAAACAGCACAAGTGAGAATAGTAATTAATTGTTCTAATCTTAGAGTAGGTGGTGGCTTACAGGTTGCTCATTCATTTTTAAATGAGATAAGTCAAAATAAGGATCATGAATTTTTGGTGATTCTATCTGATACTATTTCTATTCAAATTGAAAGAAAATATTTTTGTGAAAACTTTAGATTCATTACTTTTTCAATAAAACCGAGTATTTATAAAGCTTTTTCGGGTAAAGACGCTTATTTATCTTCTTTAGAAATTGAATTTAATGCGGATGTTGTATTTTCTGTATTTGGTTCTACCTATTGGAAACCTAAGGCAAAACATATTTGTGGTTTTGCTAAACCCGATTATATATATAAAGAATCTCCGTATTTTAATCAAATTAATTTTTTTCAAAAATTAAAATTAGCTTTCATAGAATTTATTCACATGTTTGATTTTAAAAATAATAATTCATTATTAATTACTGAAAACAAGGATGTTGCTAATAGGTTAATTAACAGGGTTTCTCAAAAAGTGGTTACCGTAACCAACACCTTTAATCAAATTTTTAAAGATGAAAAGAATTGGGATAAAACTTTGATTATTGATTCTAATAATATTGATTTTAAATTTTTAACAATTTCAGCTAATTATCCTCATAAAAATTTAAAAATAATTAAAAGTGTTATTCCAATTTTAAAGAAAACATACCCTGATTTTAGATTTAAATTTTACTTAAGTATAACTGCAGATGATTTTGAAATTGAAGCGAATGATGTTTTAAATGAAAATATTCAATTTTTAGGAAAGGTAAATATTAATCAGTGTCCTAGTTTATATGAACAATGTGACTTTTTATTCTTACCTACATTACTTGAATGTTTTTCTGCATCTTATTGTGAAGCTATGTATATGAGATTGCCTATTTTGACTTCGGATTTAAGTTTTGCTAAAGGAATTTGTGGTAATGCTGCAAGTTACTTTAATCCGATAGATCCAGCAGATATAGCTAATTCAATATATAATTTAGCAACAAATAAAGAAATTCAAAATCATATAATTAAAAATGGGGATAATCAATTATTAACATTTGACACTTCTCAAACTAGAGCTAAAAAATATTTAGAATTAATCACTTCTCATTAAATGAAAATACAAAATAAAACACTCCTAATAACAGGCGGTACAGGTTCTTTTGGAAACGCAGTTCTAAACCGTTTTTTAAATAGTGACCATTTCAAAGAAATTCGTATTTTTTCTCGTGATGAAAAAAAACAAGATGACATGCGCAACCAATTTAAGAATGATAAGTTGAAATTCTATATAGGTGATGTTAGAGACTTTGCAAGTGTTGAGCGTGCCATGCGTGGTGTAGATTATGTGTTTCATGCAGCTGCGTTAAAACAAGTGCCTTCCTGTGAATTTTTTCCATTGGAAGCTACAAAAACAAACGTTTTTGGAACTCAAAATGTTATTGATGCAGCAGCAACGAATAAAGTAAAAAAAGTAATTTGTCTTAGCACTGATAAAGCGGCATATCCAATAAACGCTATGGGAATTTCTAAAGCATTAATGGAAAAAGTTGCAGTTGCAGCTTCAAGAAATTTAGAGGAAACCGTCGTTTGTTTAACTCGTTATGGTAACGTTATGGCCTCAAGGGGTTCCGTAATTCCGTTATTTCTAAAACAAATTCAAAACAATCAGGCTATAACAATCACAGATCCTAACATGACTCGTTTTTTAATGTCATTAGATGAAGCGGTCGAATTGGTACTCTTTGCCTTTGAAAATGGAAACGCAGGGGATTTATTTGTAAACAAAGCTCCAGCAGGAACCATTGGCGATTTAGCTCAAGCCTTAAAGGAATTATGCAATAGAGAGACCGAAGTGAAAATTATCGGAACTCGTCATGGAGAGAAGCTTTACGAAACCTTGTGTACACGAGAAGAAATGATTAAGGCTGAAGATATGGGCGATTTCTATAGAATTCCTGCGGACAATCGTGATTTAAATTATGCACAGTATTTTTCAGAAGGGGAACAGGATATTTCAATAATTGAAGATTATCATTCTCACAATACTGAGCAACAAGATGTCGAAGGAATGAAGAGATTGTTATCGCAACTGCCTTTGATTAGAAAAGAAGTTTTTGGAGAAGACGTTGCTCAAATGCCGGGTTAAAAATTAGATTCCAGGTTGCAGACCACAGTTTACAACAACAATGAACTAACAATTAAATTGTATTGAGATCGGCATTTAGTTTCATATTTTTAAAGTGTTGAAAAATAAAAAATGAAAATTTTTAAAGGTCAAAATCTCATAGAGTTTACTGAATGTTACAAAACCGACCAAGATTTTAGAGAATATCTCTCAAAAATAAAATGGTCAGAGCAATGTATTTGTAGAAAGTGCGGTTATACGAAGAGTCAAATACGCAAAGATTTTGCAAGTACTTGTAATATTTGTAGCGATACTGAATCAGCAATGGCAAATACCCTATTCCATAAAGTAAAATTTGGTTTGAAAAAGGCATTTTTCATTTGTTTTGAAATGTCAACCAGCACAAAAAGTCTTTTGGCTTCTCAAACAGCAGTTCGTTTTGGAGTTCACGAAAGAACCGCCAGATTATTTATGTATAAAGTGCGAGAAGCTATGAAATCTAGCCAAGACCATCCTATGACAGGTGTTGTTAATGTTGATGAATATGTTGTGGACGGTTATGAAGAAGGCAAGCCAGGCAGAAGTTATGACAGTATAAAGAAAAAAGCCGTATGTGCTCTGGAGCTGACAGACGATGGGAAAGTTAAACGTTTTTACACCTTTCAAATCCCGGATTACTTGGCTAAATCTTTAAGAAAAATCTTCGATAAACATATAGATAAACATGCAAAAATCACTACTGATAAATGGAAAGGTTACAATCCTATTGCTAAAGATTATGATCTAAGTCCGATATTAAGTGACAAAGGCTCTAATTTTAAAGCATTGCATATTATGATTTATCAATTGAAATCTTGGTTAAGAACAACTTATTCTTGGGTAAGTGAAAATAATATTAACAGGTATTTTGATGAATTTTTTTACCGAATCAATCGTTCTCAAAGCAAAGACACAATATTTAATAATTTAATCAAAAGTATGGTAAAATCAGATAATATTACTCACCAAAAAATAATATGTGCTTAAATGCTGACCTCAAAAATTGTATATGATTCCAAAAATAATTAATGGAAATTCTCATAAAGATGAAAGAGGGATGCTATTATTTAATAATAATTTTGATGTTTCCACTGTCAGACGCATTTATTTTATCGAAAATAAGGATACTGAATTTATTAGAGGTTGGCAAGGTCATAAAATAGAACAACGTTGGTTTTCAGTCATTCAAGGTGAATTTAGAATTCAATTAATAGCCATAGATAATTGGGTTATTCCATCAAAGGATTTAAAAATTTTTGATTGCATTCTAAAGAAATCAAATTTTGATGTACTTCATGTTCCTGCGGGTTATATTAGTAGTATTCAATCTTTAGATTCAAATTCAAAATTAATGGTAATGTCAGATTATTTTTTAGGAGAAATAAAAGACGAATACCGTTTTGATGCAGATTATTTTAATGAAGAATAATTGATTAAAAAAAAAACAGCATAATGTTAAAAATAGGAATTACCGGTCAAAATGGATTTGTAGGCTCACATTTATTCAATACATTAGGGTTACAGCCCAATGTTTTTGTGAGAGTTGTTTTTGAGAGAAATTTTTTTGAAAACAACGAACTTTTAGATGAATTTGTTTCCAAATGTGATGTAATAGTCCATCTAGCAGCATTAAATCGTCATAACAATCCAGAGGTTATTTATAAAACTAATATAGATTTGGTTTCAATTTTAGTAGCTTCTTTAGAAAGAACAAATAGCAAACCACATCTAATTATGTCTTCTTCCTCGCAAGAGGAGAGAGATAATCCATATGGAAAATCTAAAAAAGAAGGAAGAGAGATTAGTGCAAATTGGGCTTCAAAAGTAAAAACTCTTTTTACTGGAATGATTATTCCAAATGTGTTCGGTCCTTTTGGAAATCCATATTACAATTCAGTGGTAGCTACGTTTGCCCATCAAATAGCTAATGGAGAAGAACCTAAAATTGATACTGACGGTAGTTTAAAACTCATTTATGTTTCAGAATTGGTGTCCGAAATAATTAATGCCATTCAAAACAAAACAAATAATGCAGCGTATCAAGTCAATTATACTGCTGAAGCAAAGGTTTCTGAAATATTGACTTTGTTGCAAAACTACAAATCAGTTTATCAAGACAAAGGAGAAATACCTGCAATCAACTCAACATTTGAATTGAATTTGTTCAACACTTTTCGTTGTTACATGGATATAAAAAATTATTTTCCAGTTAATTTTGTGGAACACACTGATCCAAGAGGCTCTTTTGTAGAAATAATCAGACTAGGTATTGGTGGACAAGTTTCTTTTTCTACAACTATTCCAGGAATTACACGGGGGGATCATTTTCACACCAGAAAAATTGAACGATTTGCAGTAATAAAAGGAAGGGCTTTAATCCAATTAAGAAAAATTGGAACTGATGAAGTGTTTGATTTTTATTTAGATGGCACCAACCCAGCTTATGTAGACATGCCAATTTGGTACACACACAACATCACAAATATTGGTGATGAAACACTATATACTAATTTTTGGATTAATGAACCATTCAATCCAGATGATGCAGATACTTTTTTTGAAAAAGTATAATTATTAAAAAATAAAGAAACAGAATGAAGTCTAAATTAAAAGTAATGACAGTTGTAGGCACACGACCAGAGATAATAAGATTGTCTAGGGTTATGGCAGCATTAGATCGTTCGGAAGCTATAGAACATATCATTGTTCATACCGGTCAGAATTATGATTATGAATTGAATCAAATATTTTTTGATGATTTAGGAATAAGAAAACCAGATTTTTTTCTGGATGCAGCAGGAGTAACAGCTACAGAAACTATAGGCCAAATTTTAATCAAAATAGACCCGTTATTAGAAACAGAAAATCCCGATGCTTTCTTAGTTTTAGGTGATACTAACAGTTGTTTGTGTGCAATTCCCGCTAAAAAAAGACATATTCCAATATTTCATATGGAAGCTGGAAACCGATGTTTCGATCAAAGAGTTCCAGAAGAAACTAATAGAAAAATTGTAGATCATATCTCAGATATAAATCTCACATACAGTGATATAGCAAGGGAGTATTTGCTTAGAGAAGGTTTGCCAGCTGATAAAATCATTAAAACAGGATCACCAATGTTTGAGGTTTTAAATCACTACTTGCCTTCAATAAAAGCGTCAACTATTTTAGAACAATTAGAGTTGAAAGAGGAACAATTTTTTGTGGTTTCCTCCCATCGTGAAGAAAATATAAACAGCGAGAAAAATTTCAACGGTTTAATGCAAAGTTTAAATTTGATAGCAGAAAAATATAAATTTCCAATCATAGTAAGCACGCATCCCAGAACGCGAAACATGATTGAAAAGAAAAAAATAAAAATGCGTCCAGAAATACATTTTTTAAAGCCAATGGGGTTTAATGATTATAATGCGTTGCAAATGAAGTCATTTGCTGTGTTGTCAGACAGTGGGACCATATCAGAAGAATCCTCAATATTAAATTTTAGAGCATTGAATATTCGCGATGCCCATGAACGACCAGAAGCTATGGAAGAAGCATCAGTGATGATGGTAGGATTAAATCCAGAGCGGATAATGCAAGGCTTGACCCAATTGCAATATCAAAAAACAGGAGAAGAAAGAAATTTAAGATCAGTTGCCGATTATTCAATTCCTAACGTCTCAGAAAAAATGGTGCGAATTATTTTGAGTTATACTGATTATATAAAAAGAACCGTTTGGAGTGAAATCCTATAAAAATTAATAAATTATAAAATGAATATTCTTTTTTTAACATTAGTAAAAATTAAATCTCTTGATGAGAGAGGAATTTATACCGATTTGCTCAGAAAGTTTAAAGAAGAAGGACATGAAATACATGTTGTTAATCCAGTTGAGCGAAGGGAAAATGAAAAAACTAGTGTAGTAAAAGAGTCCGGAACAACACTTCTCAATGTAAGAACTTTAAATATTCAAAAAACTAATTTAATTGAAAAGGGTGTTGGTACTTTACTTATTGAAAGGCAGTATCTTAAAGCGATAAAAAAACATTTTTCCGGGGTCAAATTTGATTTGATTATATACGTTACACCTCCAATCACATTTTTTAAAATAATACGCTATATAAAAAAACGTGATAATGCCTTTTCTTATTTATTACTGAAAGATATTTTTCCACAAAATGCTGTGGATATGAAAATGATAAAAGAGAATGGAATATTGCATAAGTTTTTCCTGAAAAAAGAAGCGAATCTATATGCAATATCTGATGTAATAGGGTGTATGTCCGATGCAAATAAAGAATATATAATAAAACACAATCCTACAATAGATCCAAAGCTAATAGAAGTCAATCCTAATACAATTTCCCCTGTTTCCAGTTACTTGACTAAAAAGGGGCAAAATGAGGTTAGAGATAAACACAATCTACCATTAGAAAAAAAAATATTTGTTTATGGAGGGAATCTTGGTAAACCACAAGGACTTGATTTTTTACTCCGGACAATACTTTCGAATAATAATGAAAATTGTTATTTTTTAATTGTCGGCTCAGGTACTGAATTTTCAAGGATAGAAAGGTGGTTTGAAGTACAAAAACCGAACAATGCTATGTTAATCTCTGGGTTGCCCAAAAACGAGTATGATGATTTATTGCAATCTTGTGATATTGGTCTAATTTTTTTGCATTCAGATTTTACAATACCTAATTTCCCATCAAGATTGTTATCCTATTTAGAAATGAAAAAACCTATAATTGCTGCGACAGATATTGCGACAGATATTGGTAAAGTTATAGAAAAAAATAATTGTGGTTATTGGGTTATTTCTGGGGATGATCTAAAAATGACCGCAGTAATAGATGAAATAAGTTCTGATGATTATAAAATTCAATTAATGGGAGAAAACGCATGGAATTTGCTGCAAGAGAAATACCATGTTAACAAATCGTATGCCCTAATAATAAATAAACTTAAAAATAGAAAACCTTTTTTAAGTCCTTGATTAAATTATAATTCGACTATAATTTGAGGGTGAGTTTTTTACAATATAAACAATAGTAAATTACTAAGAACTACAAAAGACACTTTTCTGAAATTCAACTTAATAAATGATGTATATAAAATTAATACATTTTTAGTTTGCTTAAAATTGAAAGCATAGGATAGATGTGCTAAGCATGAATATTTTATTTGAATTAAGTATAAAATAAAGACTAATTTTGCAAAAAAAATTAAATATGTATAAAATTGTAATAAAACCATTTTTCGATATCATTTCAGCTTTTTTTGCATTGGTTTTATTATCTCCATTATTATTGATGTTTACTGTTTTATTATGGTTTGCTAACAATGGTAAACCATTTTTTTTTCAATTACGTCCAGGGAAAAATGGTAAAATTTTTAAAATCATAAAATTCAAAACTATGAATGACAAAAAAGATGATAGAGGGGATTTATTGCTAGATGGAGAGCGATTGACAAAGACGGGTTCTTTTGTAAGAAAAACATCTATTGATGAGATCCCTCAATTGCTAAATGTTCTTAAAGGAGAGATGAGCTTGATTGGACCAAGGCCATTATTGCCAGAATATTTACCATTATATGATATAAAGCAAAAAAAGCGGCATAATTTGAAGCCAGGTGTCACAGGCTGGGCTCAAGTTAATGGCAGAAATGCAATTAGTTGGGATGAAAAGTTTGAATATGATGTTTGGTATGTAGATAATATTTCATTTGTATTGGATTTAAAAATACTTTTTATGACTTTATTTAAAGTTATAAAAAGTGAGGGCATTAGTAATGAAGGGCATGTAACAATGCCTACTTTTATAGAATATTGTAAAGAAAAAAATAGAAATAATGGTTAAAAATATTTTAGTTACAGGGGCAGGAGCTCTATTGGGTCAAGGAATTTTAAGATTACTTAATGTTTCTGATTTTTCAAAAAAAATATATACTGCCGATCCGGACCCAAGATCGACAGGTCATTGGCTAGGAGATTGCGCATTAACCATTCCAAAAGCGACTGATGCTAATTATATAGATGAAATTGTGAAAATTGTTATTGAATATAAAATTGATGCTCTTCTAGTAGGAACGGATGTCGAGTTGAATAAATTTGCCGAAGTAAAGAATCAGTTTTTAGATAAATATAATTGTGTAGTTGTAGTCAGTAGTCAGGAAGTAATCAATATTGCTAATGATAAATTTTTAACGGCTAAATTTTTAGAAGAAAATAATTTTCCCTTTCCAAAGTCAGTAATGGCAACTAATATGGATAATCTTATGAAACTGAAAGATGAAGTTGGTTTTCCTTTATTTGCAAAACCGATTGATGGAGCACGTTCTATGGGGCTGGTTAAAATAAATAATCAAGAAGAACTTTTGGCTATTTATGATGAAAAAAGCAACCTTGTGGTGCAACAGTATTTGTCAGATGAAATGGGTGAATTTACATCAGGTTGTGTTGTTGTTAAAGGAAAATGTAAGGCAATTATAACCTTAAAAAGAGATTTAAGAGATGGAAATACCTATAGAGCCTACAGGGATGCAGAATCGGATATTTATAATGGTTTTATAAAAGAAATTGCTGAGAAATTAAATCCAGATGGTCCTGTAAATTTTCAATTTAGAATTTTAGACGGGAAACCAATTATCTTTGAAATAAACGGAAGATTCAGTGGCACAACTCCATTAAGAAGTTTCTTTGGATTTAATGAATTAGAAGCTTTGTTGAAGTTTTACCTCTTTAATCAAGAAATTGAAGAACCTGAATTGAAAAATGGAATGGTATTTAGAACTTGGTCTGATATTTTTGTTGCTGAAAGTGAATTTGATAACTTGAAAAATAATCATAAATTAGAAAATCCTAAAGCTAAATTTTATAATTTTAATCTAACAAAATAAGATAAATGAATGTTTTAGTTTTTGGCGGAAACGGTTTTTTAGGTGTAGAAATTGAAAATGAATTAAAAAATACAAACCATATTTTTTTCTCAGCTTCAAGAAATATTTTAAATAAATATCAAATTGACATAAGCAATTATGAAGAGTTTTCTAATCTTCCAGATGATTTTTTCGATATTGTTATTAATTGCGCTACAGTTTTACCAGGAGGAAATGTATTGGATAATGACTATCTAAATAAAATTTATAATACTAACATACTAGGGGCTCAAAATATTTGTAAGTGGATAACAACTCAGAAATCTGTTAAAAAAATAATTAATTGCTCAACTTTGGTTGTCATTAAAAAACCTTGGATTTATGACGTAACTGAACATGCTCCAACTTATCCAGTTGGGAATCATGTTCTTTATTGTAGTTCCAAGTTGATGCAAGAATTATTAATTGATACTGTTGCTACAAAAAATAATATTGATTTTGTAAATGTTAGATTTTCTGCTATCTATGGCGATGGAATGCCTAAAAGTGGGGTTATTTGGGCATTGTGTCAACAAGCAAAAAATAATAGTGTCATAAAAATACTTAATGGCAATAAGGTTTCATTTGATTTTATTCATGTGAAAGATGCTGCTAAAACTCTAATAGCCTTAATAGAATCAAAAAACTCTAATGGTATTTTAAATGTTGCTTCGGGTATAGAAACATCATTATTTAAATTAGCCACAATTGTGAAAAATAATTTTTCAGAACCCATTGCAATTGAGAATAACGATGAGACTAATTTTATTCCTAATTTGTCTAAAGTAAATGTTGACAAGCTTAATACCGTCATTAATACGAATGGTTTTTTAGATTTAACGGAAGAGATTAATAGAATATTCAAAGTATGGTTATAACAATTTTTGGTGATGTTCACGGCAATTTAGTTGCTCTAGAAAAATTTTTAAAATTAGAAAAAAAAACAACTGATTTGTTTATTTCTCATGGTGATATTGTAAATTATGGGCCATGGACAAATGAATGCATACAGCTTCTAAATGATGAAGCTAATTGTAAAGTATTAAAAGGAAACCATGAACAATTTTATTTAGATGGGAATTATGGTGGGGATAATGTAATTGCAAAAACATTTTTTAAAAAATGTTATGAAAATTTTGATGAAAATTTAGTTGACGTTTTAAAAAAATATGACAAAAAAATAGTTATCGAAGATTTTACAATTCAACATACACTAAACGATTCTTATATTTTTGCGGATACTACATTAGAGCATTTCAATCTTGATTCTAACTATATTATTGGGCATTCTCACCAACAATTTTATAGAAAGATAGGAGATAAAATTTTATGTAACACAGGAAGTATAGGTCAAAACAGGCAGTACTTGAATCAATCTTGTTATCTTAAACTTGATACTGATACAAAAAAAATTACTTTAAAATCATTTGTTCATGACATTGATAAAGTGATAAATCAAATGAAAAGTGATAAGTATCCCAAAATTTGTTTAGATTATTATTTGTCTAAACAACAAGTTGTTTTATAAATTATTTATGTAATGCTAAAAAGAATTTTTGATTTTATATTTTCAATTTTAGGATTGTTTTTTTTAGGGTTAATCATTTTACTATTTATTTGTATCGCAGCTTTTGATACAAACTCTAATGGTTTTTTTCTTCAACAGCGGGTTGGACAATACGGGAAATTATTTACTATCTACAAAATAAAATCAATTCATGAAATCAATAAAAGCTCATCAAATTTTGGATTGTTTTTGCGTAAATACAAAATAGACGAACTACCTCAATTGATTAATATTCTAAAAGGAGAAATGAGCTTTGTGGGACCAAGACCTGATATTGAAGGATATTATGATAAGCTTCAAGGGGAAAATGAAAAAATTCTAGAACTAAAACCAGGTTTAACTTCTGAAGCATCAATAAAATATGTAAATGAAGAAGAGATTTTAAGACTTCATAGCGATTTCTTACAATATAATGATGAAATAATCTTCCCTGACAAAGTAAAAATGAATTTGCAATATTATTATAACAAATCTATTTTATTAGATATTAAGATAATTTTAAAAACGATATTCAGAAAATAAAATTAGGATTTTGTTTGTCAGAGAGTATGATACTATGTAGTAGTTAAATGTTGAAGTGAAAAACACTTCATTAATGAAATATCAATCAATATCTAAACTGTTTTTAGGATAGAATACAAATTTGATTAAACTCAATTTATTAAAATGTTATTGAGGTCGGCATTTAGTTTCATATCTTTAAAGTGTTGAAAAATATAGAAAAAATGAAAATTTTTAAAGGTCAAAATCTCATAGAGTTTACTGAACGTTACAAAATCGACCAAGATTTTAGAGAATATCTCTCAAAAATAAAATGGTCAGAGCAATGTATTTGTAGAAAGTGCGGTTATACGAAGAGTCAAATACACAAAGATTTTGCAAGTACTTGTAATATTTGTAGCGATACTGAATCGGCAATGGCAAATACCCTATTCCATAAAGTAAAATTTGGTTTGAAAAGGCATTTTTCATTTGTTTTGAAATGTCAACCAGCACAAAAAGTCTTTCGGCTTCTCAAACAGCAGTTCGTTTTGGAGTTCACGAAAGAACCGCCAGATTATTTATGCAGAAAGTGCGAGAAGCTATGAGATCTAGCCAAGATCATCCTATGACAGGTGTTGTTAATGTTGATGAATATGTTATGGACGGTTATGAAGAAGGTAAGCCAGGCAGAAGTTATGACAGTACAAAGAAAAAAGCCGTATGTGCTGTGGAGCTGACAGACGATGGGAAAGTTAAACGTTTTTACACCTTTCAAATCCCGGATTACTCGGCTAAATCTTTAAGAAAAATCTTCGATAAACATATAGATAAACATGCAAAAATCACTACTGATAAATGGAAAGGTTACAATCCTATTGCTAAAGATTATGATCTAAGTCAGATATTAAGTGACAAAGGTTCTAATTTTAAAGCATTGCATATTATGATTTATCAATTAAAATCTTGGTTAAGAACAACTTATTCTTGGGTAAGTGAAAATAATATTAACAGGTATTTTAATGAATTTTTTTACCGAATCAATCGTTCTCAAAGCAAAGACACAATATTTAATAATTTAATCAAAAGTATGGTAAAATCAGATAATATTACTCACCAAAAAATAATATGTGCTTAAATGCTGACCTCAAAAATGTTATTTAAAAATTTAATTCGCCTTTATGAATAAATTAAAATATTATAAAAATTTAGATGCACTAAGAGCTTTTGCTGTATTTGCAGTTATTTGTTGCCATTATTTTGTTAAAAATAGAATAGGAAGTGAAACATTATTGGTTAAGATTGCAGCTATAGGGAATTCTGGAGTGTCTTTATTTTTTGTTTTATCCGGTTTTGTAATTACAAGAATTTTAATTCAAACATCTAATCTAGATAATTATTTTAAGTCTTTTTACATGAGACGTACTTTGAGGATTTTTCCTCTTTACTATTTTTCGTTAGTGTTATACTATCTTATTCCGTCTTTACTTGATGGAAATTTGTTCTTTGAAATAAGTTCTAAACAGTTGGCATATGTGTTTTATCTCCAAAATTTTGCAAGAACTTTTAATTGGGGAGCTGTTGGACCAGAGCATTTTTGGTCATTATCAGTTGAAGAACATTTTTATTTATTATGGCCTGCAATAGTTTATTTTTGTTTGAAAATAAATAATAAAACTCTTTTGAACTGGAGTTTTATTATTATTATTCTAGTTCATCTCTTGCGTTTTTTTATGTCCTACAAGGGGTATGAGATTAATGTTTTTACTTTTACAAGGTTAGATCAATTAGTTTTGGGTGGATTACTTGCTGTTTACGAGTTAAAAGCAGGTTTACTGAAAAGAGATAATCTGTATAAATATATTGGTTTAATAGTTATAGGAGCTTTAGGAATATTAATGTTAGAGTTGTTTGGTTCTATTATTATTAAAGAAGTGTTTAAGCACACTTTTTTTGGAATACTTTATTTAGGTGTAATTTTATATGTAATTTCAATTAAGGATGATTCAATTATTAGTCAATTGCTTCAGAATAAATTTATTCAATTTTTAGGAAAAATAAGTTATGGGATTTATGTATGGCATATGTTATCAATTATACTAATAGATTATTATTTTCAAACGGATATCTATATTGGATTTATTTTGGTTGTTTTATTAACAATAGTGATTTCTTGGATTAGTTTTAATTTGATAGAGTTACCATTTCTAAAATTAAAATCTAAATTTGAATATAATAAATCAATAAAAGTAAGTTAATTTTTTTCTTGTATTAAATTTTTTAAATATATCACGCACAATGAATAATTCAAAAATATGGCTTTCCTCTCCACACATGGGTGGAAATGAAGAAAAATTTGTAAAAGAAGCTTTTGATACCAATTGGGTTGCACCGCTTGGTCCAAATGTAAATAATTTAGAACAAGATCTTAGTAGCTATTTAGGAAGTCAATCTCATGTAGGGGCTTTGAGTTCTGGTACGGCTGCAATTCATTTAGGTCTTATTTTATTAGGTGTACAAGCAGGTGATGAAGTGATTTGTCAAAGTATGACTTTTTCAGCTTCTGCTAACCCTATTTTATATCAGGGTGCTATCCCAGTATTTATAGACAGTGAATCAGAAACTTGGAATTTATGCCCTCTTGCATTAGAGAAAGCTATTATTGAAAGAATGGCAAAAGGGAAGAAGCCAAAAGCTATTATTTCTGTGCATTTGTATGGAGTTCCATATCAAATAGAGGTTGTTAGAACGATTGCTGATCGATACGAAATCCCTATTTTAGAAGACAGTGCTGAAGCTTTGGGGAGCAGTTATAAAGGTCGAAAATGTGGCACTTTTGGGGATATTAGTGTTTTGTCATTTAATGGTAATAAAATTATCACAACTTCTGGTGGAGGTGCTATAGTTACAAAAACTAAAGCTTTGAAAGATAAAGCTATTTTTTTTGCCACACAATCTAGAGAAGAGGCGCCGCATTATCAGCATAGTGAAATAGGATATAACTATAGGATGAGCAACATCTGTGCTGGTATTGGTCGTGGTCAAATGGAAGTGTTAGATGAGCATGTTTCGTTGCGAAGAGCCATGCATGATTTTTATGTGGATGTTTTTAAAGATATATCAGGAATTACTGTTTTTACAGTTCCTAATAATAATTATTTTGCTAATTATTGGCTAAGTTCCATTTTAGTAGATCCAAAAGTAACTAACGGTATTACAAGGGAAACGATTCGATTGGCATTAGAGTTGGAAAACATTGAATCCAGGCCTTTATGGAAACCCATGCATTTGCAACCTGTTTTTCAAGACTATCCCTATTATGGCAACGAAATTGCAGAAACCCTTTTTGAAAATGGTTTATGCTTGCCATCCGGTTCTAATTTAACTGATGAAGAGCGTACGAGAATTAGAGGTGTTCTTTCGAAATTAATAGGTAAATAAAATTCATACTTAAATTTGAAAATTATAAATGAATGAAAAACACACAAAGTGCTGCGTTTCAGGCAATCGAATAGGGTTGTTTTTTTTAGCTATTTTTTTAGCTGTTGTCAGGTCTTAATACCTATATTTGCACCGTTAAATTAAAATTATAAAAAAATCATTAAGTTTTTATTTGTAGTAAATTTTTTACAATTAGTATGTTCAATAAAAAAATAAAATATTATTTATGAGATATTTTTCCTCAATAAAAAAAACAGTTTCGTTTTTTTTTATAGTGCTATTCTTTTCATGTGCCTCAAAAAAAGATATTGTTTATTATCAAAATATTGATATTCTACAGAAGCAAGAAAAAGGTACTTCTTATGAAATTAAAATACAGCCTGATGATTTGTTGATGATCATTGTTTCTGCAGAAGATCCTGAAATAGCAGCTCCTTTTAATCTTAACACTGTTAGTGTAGTAAGTGTTGATAAGCAGGATACTCCAGGGCTACAATCAGCTCAATTGTATTTAGTTGACACGATGGGGAATATTAATTTTCCAATCCTTGGAAAATTGAAAATTAGTGGCATGACTCGTTCAGAAGTATTGGAAATGTTGTGCAAAAAGATTTCGACTTATATTAAAAATCCAATGGTTAACCTTCGTGTGATGAATTTTAAAGTTTCTTTACAAGGAGAAGTTAATTCGCCTGGAACCTATACCGTAGTTTCAGAGAGACTTACTTTGATTGAAGCTTTAAGTATGGCTAAAGACTTAACTATTTACGGGAAAAGACATAACATATTGATTATAAGGGAAATTGATGGTGTGAAGTCTTATAATAGAGTTGATATTACCAAAGCAGAATTTATAAATTCTCCCTTTTATTATTTATCCCAAAATGACGTGGTTTATGTGGAACCTAATAAAACCAGAATAAACGGAGCTGCAGTTGGTTCAAATACTGGAGTAATTATTTCAGTTTCCTCTCTAATTATTACATTAATCACACTAATTGTTACCTCTTCAAAATAAATCGGTTCTATGGAAAATAATATGGCAAATGAAACTATCGAGCAAGATTTTCAAATTCGGGATGTAATACAACAGTATTTATCTAATTGGAAATGGTTTGTATTAGGTGTTTTTATCAGTTTATTGATAGCTTTTCTCTATTTGAGATATAGTATACCACAATATCAGGCATCTACTACGATATTGGTTAAAGATGAAAAAAAAGGAGGCATGCTTTCTGAATTATCGGCTTTTTCTGATATGGGAATTGGTGGCGGTATTAAAAATAATCTTGACAATGAAATTGAAATTTTAAAGTCAAGATCACTGATTGAAAGTACCATCAAGAAAATGAATTTAAATATTGCATTGATTGTTAAGGGTAAAATAATTAGTACTGAAATGTTTAAAAGTGTGCCAATTCTGGTTAATTTTACTGGTCAGGAGCCTAGTTTCTATGAAAATAAAATGGCTTTTGAATTCTTAGCAACTACACCTACTTCTTTTAAATTAGTGGATAATTCATCAGGTGGAAATGTATTATTGAATAACAAAGAACAGTTTAAATATGGAGAGTCTATTAAGACTAAGTATGGAACGCTGGTGATTAATAAATTAAATGAAAGCAATAGTGCTTTTTATAAAAATGCTATCCCGATTGATATTTTAATCACTCCTCTTGAAAGTGTAGTGCATAGTTTTAAAAATAGATTGAAAGTTAGTCCACTAAGTAAAACAAGTAGTGTTGTTGAAATTTCGATTGTTGATCCATTATTAGAAAAAGCTGAAGAGTTTTTAGACAATCTAGTCTTGAATTATAACCAAGACGCCGTAGCTGACAAGAATTTTATTTCTGAAAATACGTCATTATTTATTAATAATAGACTTGCATTAATAACGGAAGAACTTGATGGTGTAGAACAAAATGTTCAAAATTTTAAAAGTACGAACAGGTTAACTGATATTGAAACCGAAGCGAAACTTTTTATAGAAGGTTCTGGAGAGTATAATAAAAAAGTTGTAGAGACGGATATTCAATTGAATGTTATTGCCTCGATGTTAGATTTTATGAAGAAAAGCAAAAAATCAGATTTATTACCAACAAATATTATAGCCGGTACTGGTGATGCTTCTGAGTTAGTTAATTCATACAATCAATTAGTATTAGATCGAAACAGGATTCTTAAATCTGCAACTGATGCAAATCCTTCGGTTATTAAAATGGATGAACAGTTATCTTCTTTAAAATCAAATGTAGCAACCAGTTTGATGAGGATGCAATCTAGTTTGAATATACAGAAACGAGACTTAAACAGTCAGGAAGGACTTTTGAATAATAAAATTGGGAAAATACCAGTTCAAGAACGTAAGTTTAGAATGATTGCTCGTCAGCAAAAAGTGAAAGAAGAGTTGTATTTATATTTATTGCAGAAAAGAGAAGAAACGGCTATTTCTTTATCAGCCACTGAGCCTAATGCAAGAGTAATAGATGCTGCCAAAGGGTCAAAAATTCCAGTAGCTCCTAAAAGAAGTATTATTTATTTTGTTGCGCTACTGTTAGGAATACTTGTTCCATTTGCAATTATATATTTTATTGATTTATTGGATACAAAAATAAAAAGTCGTTTAGACTTAGATGGAAAAACGCAAATTCCTTTTATAGGTGATGTTCCTACTTCGGATAGTCCTTCGGAAATTATAAGATCAGAGAGTAGAACAAGTTCAGCGGAGGCTTTGCGAATTATTAGGACAAATCTAGAATTTATGCTAGGTAAGGTTCCTGATGGTCAGGCTAAAACAATATTTTTGACTTCTACTTTTCCAAAAGAAGGGAAAACATTTGTTTCAGTAAATCTTGCAGCCACTTTTGCGTTATCAGGTAAAAAAGTGTTGTTGATAGGTATGGACATTAGAAATCCCAGATTAGATGAATATCTGACTTTGCCAGATAGAGGATTTACTAATTATTTGTCTTCAAAAGATCTTGTTTTGGAGGATTTGATTGTCAAGTATGATGGATATGAAGATTTTCATGTCATGCCAGCAGGTGTAATACCGCCTAATCCTGCAGAGTTATTGATGAGCAAAAAAGTAGAAGTGTTTTTTAAAGATTTAAAATCACAATACGATTATATTATAGTGGATACTGCACCGGTAAGTTTAGTAACAGATACCTTATTGATTGCGAAATACGCCGATTGCTTTATTTATGTGGCACGTGCTAATTTTTTAGAAAAACGCATGCTGAATGTTCCAAATGCATTATACAAAGAAAAAAAATTGCCTAATATGTGTATCCTTCTTAATGATACAGATTCTACTAAAGGATATGGATATGGATATGGATATGGAATTAAAGTTGAAAAAGAACCTTGGTATAAAACACTATTTAAAAAATAATAATACTAGTTTTTGATTTATTAAAAAGAAAAAAGTTTGCAAAATAAAATATTTTGTAAACTTTTTTTCTTTTTAATGATTGTTGTTGCTTATAGAATTCAGTTTTTACGGATTAAAACTAATTGTGTTTGCTTTTGCAAAAAAAAAATGTTAGAGTTTGTTGTCTGATACTAGAATGTAAATAAGAGAAAGGACTTTTTGATTTATATTTCATATTGAAACTATCTGTTTTCTTTTAATTTTACTTTAGCTTTGTAAAGAAAAAATTAAAAAGAGTAGGCTTGAAAATTTGCTTACAGTTGCGAAGCCGTGTGGATTTTTGATTAATTAAGGTGTTGTAATCAGATTTAATCAAAATATTTTCATGTGTTTTGAGTGTCTAGAGGCCTGTAGAAGTGGGTAATGCCAGATTTAAAAATACTTTTTATCCAAATCAGATTATTTTTCCTGATTATATCTTTTAAATCATTTTAACTGTAGTAAATTTAAAATGTATTTTTTTGGATTTTATTATTACAATAAAGGGTTCGGTTCTTCGATGAAAAGGGACCTGTAATCAACATAAAGACATTACTAAATATAAAATTAATTAAATCTAATTAGGGAGTTGTTTTTTAAATTTACTTGAATATAAATGAGAAATTGTGAAAATTAATTTTTATGACTGTCCGCAAAACGGACTAAATTTACTGGACACAAACGCTTTGAAAAAGGTAACCACGAATTACACTAATTTTCACTAATTTTTTAAAAATTAAAAAGGAATTCGTTGTAATTCATGGCTGAAATAATTAATTGGTATTAGTCACGGATAGTCATATTAATTTATCTTCTATTGGAATTAAAAAAAAGAATATTTGCTTCTGGATTTAAAATATTTACCCGTAGTGCATTATAAAAAAGTTGCTCATTACACTAAAAAAATAGTATATTATACTGACTTCCAATCAAATATATTATGAACAACTTTGAAGCAAATTACAAATTAATTTTAAATGAATTACAAAAATTAGAGTTTAGTGATAATTATTATTTCAAACCTATAAAACCAAAACTATCTGATTTTGAATTGGTTACAATTAATATTACAGCAGAATATTTATCAATAGATTTTGAATATCAATTATTTAGAAATTTGAAAGGGACTTATTTGTCTGATAAAATTGAAAGAAGTGTTTATAATAAACGAAAGAGAAAGTTGTTCAATTGGATGGAAGAAATTAGAAAAGAATTAGCCTTGAAATTAAATAAATTTGAAGATTATTATGTAGTTGATTCGATGCCATTAGAGGTATGCAAATTATCTAGATCAACACGTTCAAAAATATGTAAAGAGATTGAAAATGCAATACCCAATAGAGGATATTGTGCTTCTCAAAAAAGTCATTTTTAGGGTTATAAACTTCACGCAGTTTGCTCAGTTGCAGATGTTTTTCGAAATTTTGAATAAGTCCCGCATCGGTTCATGATATTCATTACTTGAAAGATATTAAAACACAAATGACTGATTGTATATTGCTTGGAGATAGGGGTTACTTGTCTGCTGAAATACAATTAAATCTTTTTGAAACAGTAAATATAAAATTAGAAACTCCAATGAGAGCCAACCAAAAAAAGTATAAAAAGCAAGCTTATATTTTTATAAAATCCAGAAAAAGAATAGAAACTTTATTCTCTCAATTGTGCGATCAATATATGATTAGAAGGAATTATGCTAAATCTTTTCATGGTTTTAAAACAAGATTATTAAGCAAATTATTCGCTTTAACAATGGTTCAATATCTAAACATGTTCGTGTTTGATAGAAACATAAATAATTTGAAAATCAATTTAATTTAATAAAGCACAACGGGTAATATTTGTAGTGAAATAACAATACACTTAATTATAAAAGATTAATAGTTTTTTTGTAAATTAAACCAAAATTATGTCTTTAAAAATATTCGAATCGTTAAAAAATAAAAATTACATATGAGCGTTGAGACTACATTTATAAAAGACTTATTAATCATTATTCCGACAGTTTTTGAGGACTCTAGAGGGTATTTTTTTGAAGCTTACAATCAAGCTCAGTTTTTAGAAAATGGTATTGACTATCAATTTATACAAGACAATCAGTCTTTTTCTAAGCGTGGGGTGGTCCGGGGATTGCATTTGCAAATCAATCCTTTTGCACAAGCTAAATTAGTACGGGTATTGCAAGGAGAAATTCTGGATGTAGCGGTAGATTTTCGTAGAAATTCGCCTACTTATGGTAAGTATTACAGTGTGGTTTTGAGTGCGAAAAATAAAAAACAATTGATGGTTCCTCACGGCTTTGCTCATGGTTTTTCAGTTTTGAGTGAAACAGCCTCAGTTATGTATAAGGTAGATCAATTGTATCATAAAGAAAGTGAAAGAGGAATCCGTTATGATGACCCCACTTTAGCAATTGACTGGCAATTAGATGCTAATGAAATTATTGTTTCAGAAAAGGATTTAATTTTACCTAGTTTTAACGAAATAGATTGGGAGTTTTAATAGTTAACCACAAAGTTTACAAAGAAGTCACTAGGACCACAAACACTTTAGAATATGGGCTTTAACTCTTTGGGAGTTTTAAAAGTGTTTAAGATTTAAAGTAGTTGTGAAATAATTTTTCGTTTTACCCTATCCCTAAAGTGAGGTGAAAATTCAAAACGTAAATTTGTTTTGACACTAAGAAAAGTAGTAGTGAAGTGTGTTTCTACAAGCTCAGGATGAATGGTTTTGGGTTCAAAAAATAGTGTGCAAGGGTAATTGTAAAACGTGTCTGTGTCTTGGAAATTTAAAAGATTAAATGAAAAAAATAGTAGTTACCGGATCCACTGGGCAATTAGGTTCTGAATTGGCTGTATTGTCAAAAAATTATACTCAGTTTGAATGGCTTTTTACCGATAGAAATGAGCTGGATTTGTGTGATTTAGAAGCTTTAGAAACTAAATTAACTACAATTAATCCGCAATTCATCATTAATTGTGCTGCCTATACTGCTGTGGATAGAGCAGAGTCTCAGCCTGAATTAGCGGCTGTTTTAAATCACCAAGCAGTTGCTGTGATTGCAAAATGGAGTCAGGCCAATGGCTGTAAACTAATACATGTTTCTACCGATTATGTTTTTGATGGAACGGCGGCAATTTCTTTGACGGAAACGGCACAAACCAATCCTATCAATGTGTATGGGGTAACTAAGTTAGCAGGAGAAAAGGCTTCTCTGGAACAAAATCCGAATGCAATTGTTATCAGGACTTCTTGGGTGTATTCCAGTTTTGGAAATAATTTTGTAAAAACGATGTCCCGATTGATGCAAGAAAGGGATAGTTTACATGTTGTAAATGATCAGATAGGAAGTCCTACTTATGCAGCCGATTTGGCTCAAGCGATCATGACGATAATTACACATGGTAATTGGCAGGCTGGTATTTATAATTTTTCCAATGAAGGAGAGATTAGTTGGTATGAATTTGCATTGGCAATACAAGAGATTGGAGGTTTTGATTGTGAAATCAGCGGAATTTCTTCCTCGGAATATCCAACACCGGCAAAACGCCCTCAATACTCTTTATTGGATACCACTAAGATTAGGTCTGTTTATGGGGTGGAGGTGTCTGATTATGAAGCCAGTTTGAGGAAATGTATGGGATTGTTAGAGTTTCAGAAGTAAGCATAGGAAAAACTATGGCGGTAGGTAGATTCATGTGTCTTGATTATCCGAACTGATTTTCTATTGTAAATCCCTAGTTAAAATAAAATTATTTTCTTTTGCTTGATTTAAAAAGAAATAAAAAAATGAAGTCATCGCTCCCTCGTCGGTCAAATTAGTTTTCGAATGCTAAAAGAAAAGAACTCGTTGCGCTCAAACAGCTTTTCTTTTACGGATTCTTCAAACATTTGACGCTCGACTGCGGCAGCTAAGGACATATAGATCATGGAAATGATACCATTTAATTGATTTATAATAACTTTTGTTAAAATAATAATTATCCCTTGAGCTGAGGAGTAATAAATATAGAAATAATGATGAAAAAAATATTAATTACTGGTGGTGCTGGTTTTATAGGTTCCCATGTAGTACGACTTTTCGTTAATAAATATCCTCAGTATCAAATTTTTAATTTGGATGCACTTACCTATGCAGGGAATCTGGAAAATATTGTTGATATAGAAAAAGAGTCCAATTATACCTTCATAAAGGGAGATATCGTTGATGCGTCATTTATCGATCAATTATTTGCTGAGCATCAATTTGATGGGATTTTACATTTAGCTGCCGAATCTCATGTTGATCGTTCTATAACTGATCCCTTATCTTTTGTGAAAACAAATGTTATAGGAACGATGAATTTGTTAAATGCGGCTAAAACTATTTGGCATGGTAATTATGAAGGAAAACGTTTTTACCATATCAGTACCGATGAGGTTTACGGTAGTTTGGGTTCAGAAGGTTTGTTTACAGAGACTACCGCCTATGCCCCTAATTCTCCTTACTCTGCTTCTAAAGCGAGCTCAGATCATTTTGTAAGAGCGTATGGGGAAACGTATGGCTTGCCTTATGTATTGACGAATTGTTCCAATAATTATGGGCCCTATCATTTTCCAGAGAAATTAATTCCTCTGTTTATTAATAATATTATTCAAAATAAACCTTTACCCGTATATGGTGATGGGAAATATACTCGTGATTGGCTTTTTGTTGAAGACCATGCCGTAGCGATTGATTTAGTATTTCATGCAGGTGTCAATCACGATACCTATAATATTGGCGGGTTTAATGAATGGCAAAACATTGATTTAGTGCAGTTGCTTTGCAAAATAATGGATGAAAAATTAGGAAGATCTATCGGTAGTTCGGAACAATTAATTGCTTATGTAAAAGACCGTCCCGGGCATGATTTGCGTTATGCCATTGATGCCTCTAAGATACACAAAGAGTTGGGATGGAAGCCATCAGTTACTTTTGAAGAGGGATTAGAAAAAACCGTAAATTGGTATTTGGAAAATCAAACCTGGTTGAATAATATCACTTCTGGTGAGTATGCTACTTATTACGAAAAACAGTATCATTAGTAATCAGTGTTCAGTGTTCAGTAATCAGTTTATAGTAAACAGAGTGCAGTAATCAGTGTTCAGGTTTCAGTATTTCGTTTTTTTGTGAAAAATTAGTCAAAAGTTTAAAGTCGAAAGACTAAAAGTCAAAAAATATGAAGGGAATTATATTAGCAGGAGGCTCAGGAACCCGTTTGCACCCATTAACTTTAGCGATGAGCAAACAAATGATGCCAGTTTATGACAAGCCCATGATCTATTATCCGTTGTCTACTTTAATGATGGCTGGGATTCATGAAATATTAATTATTTCGACACCTCATGATTTGCCTAATTTTAAGAAATTATTAGGAGATGGCGCAGCATTAGGTTGTCAATTCAGTTATGCAGAGCAGGCAATCCCAAATGGATTAGCTCAAGCTTTTGTTATTGGGGAAGAATTTATAGGTAATGATAGTGTAGCTTTAGTATTAGGAGATAATATTTTCTTTGGTTCTAATATGGATGAGTTGTTGCAAACAAATACCAATCCGGACGGCGGGGTGGTATTTGCGTATCACGTTTCTGACCCAGAACGCTATGGTGTAGTTGAGTTTGATGCTAATTTCAAAGCCCTTTCGATCGAAGAAAAACCTTTGAAGCCTAAATCAAATTATGCAGTACCCGGTTTGTATTTTTATGATAATTCAGTAGTCGAAATTGCCAAAAATATCAAGCCAAGTGCTCGTGGTGAATATGAAATTACCGATGTGAACAAAGTGTACTTGGAAAAAGGAGCTTTGAAAGTGGGTATTTTAAGCAGAGGAACGGCTTGGTTGGATACCGGGACTTTTAACAGTTTAATGCAGGCAGGGCAATTTGTACAGGTTATAGAAGAGCGTCAAGGACTAAAAGTAGGTTGTATCGAAGAAATCGCCTGGAGACAAGGTTTTATTTCAGATCAACAACTTACAGAATTGGCGGAACCTTTGAAAAAATCAGGTTATGGGGAGTATCTTTTGGGATTGTTGAAGCATAAACTCTAGAGGACGGATTGCATATTATTATTATTATTATTATTAAATGGTTCTCGATACATATTTTGTTGCGTTTTACTCCACAAAAAAAAACACTCGAACTGACTAGAAACACTACCATTCCCGATTTTTTACTATGTGGGGCTTTCCTCTTTCAATAAGAACTCAGGGCAGGCTTAAGTCGAAACCCTTTATTGCATCTCGACTGGCTCGATGAGACAAAAAATATTGAACAATTTTATTATTGATTGATGATATAATTATTAAAAAACAATTCTCATCCCGATAGCTATCGGTATATTTTTTCGCGCTTTATGCCACAATATCCTTAAGTGTCGTGACAAACTGTCGAAAAACACTCTAACTGACTAAAATTTGTTGTAAAAAAACAATTGTACCCAACGGATTAGCCTATTTTATTTCTCTAATTAAATATGAATTTTGGTTGATACTAAGGGATGTACTACATATCTTGTTGTATCTATTCGAAGATTAGAGTAAATTGAATCAATATGATTTTTTTTTTCATCCATTAAATGTTATTTTTGATGCATGCCAAGTAGTTAATCTTTAAAAAAAAAACTTTGAGTACTATTAAAAACAAGGGGCTATCATCTAGTCCTAATTTTTTTTCAAGAGAAAATTTAAAATTTAATATTCATAATTTAAGCTATCTGCCCAGATGGATTATTATTATGATCGATTTTTCGGTTTTAGTACTTGCGTTTTTTTTTACTATCCTAATATTTAAGGGAACTGGATTAGACTACATTATTACGCCACAAAGATATTTATTCATAAGTTGTTTTTTTGGTATTAATATTTTCTTTTTTTGGTTGTTTAGGACCTATTCTGGAATTATTAGGCACTCTTCCTATATTGATGCCGTTAAGCTTTTGTTTTCACAAATGGCTGTGCTCGTTCTATTTCTTTTCTTAAACTTTGGTTACGAGTTGTTTTATGGACAAAAAGCATTTTTAAATACTGCTTTTTTTATCAATATAGTACTTTCTTTTTGCGGATTGTTTTTATATCGTGTCATAATCAAACGAACTTTTGAAATTTATTTTTCAGAACGAGGGTCGAATAAATTAATCAGAACGATAATTTATGGTACAGATGCGAATGCAATATCGGTTGCAAAAGCTTTAAAAGTTGAAACCCCTTCCCGTTTTAAAATTGTTGGGTTTGTCGATAAAAACAATCAGAACGCCACCAAAAGAATGTTGGATTTGCCCATATTGGTTAAGAAGAAAAAACTACCACCATTAATGCGTTCCGTTAATGCTCAGGCTGTTATTATTGCTGATAAAAGTTTATCAAAAGAAGAGCGATTGGTTATTGTAGATCAATGTTTAGAATTCAATTATACAGTGTACACGGTGCCATTGATTTCTGATTGGGAGAATCAAAAAGAGATTAGCCAAAAAGTAAAGAGTATTCAAATTGAAGATTTACTGGAAAGAAAGCCTATAGTGTTAGATAATAAATCAATATCCAAACAATTAAAAGATAAAACCGTTTTAATTACCGGAGCAGCAGGGTCCATAGGGAGTGAAATTGTTCGTCAAGTATTAGGTTTTAGTCCTAAGGTTGTTATTATTTTGGATCAGGCAGAAACACCGTTGCATCACATGTGTTTGGAGATGAGTGGTTTGGATTCTAATTCTAAAATGCACACCGTTATTGCTGATGTAAGGAATAAAGAAGCTATGAATAGTGTCTTTAAAAAATATGCGCCACAAGTTGTTTTTCATGCAGCTGCTTATAAGCATGTTCCCTTAATGGAAGAAAATCCTTCTCAGGCCATTCTCACCAATGTAGAAGGGACAAAAATTCTTGCCGATTTATCGTGCTTTTATAAGGTTAAAAAATTTGTAATGGTATCGACTGACAAAGCAGTAAACCCAAGCAATGTAATGGGAGCCAGCAAAAGAATAGCTGAAAAGTATGTGCAGTCCTTACAATTGAAGAGTAAGGATAACGGAGAAAAAAATGCAACAAAATTCATTACGACTCGCTTTGGAAATGTATTAGGATCTAATGGTTCAGTTGTTCCATTGTTTACCAAGCAAATTGCAAATGGAGGTCCAATTACGATTACACATCCAGATATTATCAGGTACTTTATGACCATACCAGAGGCCTGTCAATTAGTTTTAGAGGCTGGAGCCATGGGTAATGGAGGAGAAATTTATATTTTTGACATGGGGAAACCCGTTAAAATTATCGATTTGGCCCG
Organism: Flavobacterium esculini; assembly: GCF_048284325.1. Taxonomy (NCBI): domain Bacteria; kingdom Pseudomonadati; phylum Bacteroidota; class Flavobacteriia; order Flavobacteriales; family Flavobacteriaceae; genus Flavobacterium; species Flavobacterium esculini. The sequence continues at coordinate 140,501 of NZ_JBLVPI010000007.1, forward strand.
AAAGATGATTAAGTTAGCTGGTTTTATACCAGAAAGGGATATAAAAATACAAATTGTCGGATTAAGACCCGGAGAAAAATTATACGAAGAGTTGCTTAATGATACCTCAAAAACATTGCCTACCTACCATGAAAAAATTATGATTTCTGAAGAGATTCTAGACGATTTTGAAGTTTTGAATACCGATATTGAAGAACTTATAAGGATAGCGAATCATTTTGATAATGACCAAATTGTGCTTAAAATGAAAAAAATTGTTCCCGAGTTTAAAAGTATGAATTCCACTTTTGAATTATTAGACAAGTAATAATTTATTTTAAAACGGTTTGCTCAAAAAAAGCTTACAAAGAACTATTCTTTGTAAGCTTTTTTAGTTTAAAATAGTGCTTAATTTGAACTCATTGTAATGATGAAGGATATAGTTTGTACAATGGTTCTCGATGCGATTTTTAAAGCTAATTGTGTCGTTTGTTTAGGAATATTATCTTAGCTTTAAAATCACTCGAACTGACGAAGTGTTTGTTTAGATGAGGTTTTGGTTTTGCAACGGTTCTCGATACAATTTTATAAAAATGCTGTCGCTACTTTATAAAATCACTCGAACTGACGAAGTGTTTGTTTAGATGAGGTTTTGGTTTTGAAAGGGTTCTCGATGCAATTTTATAAAAACGCTGTCGCTACTTTATAAAATCACTCGAACTGACGAAGTGTTTGTTTAGATGAGGTTTTGGTTTTGCAACGGTTCTCGATACAATTTTATAAAAATGCTTTCGCTACTTATAAAATCACTTGAACTGACATGATAGGCTATTGATGTGTATTGGCAACATCATTTCGAGATTTTTTCACTTCCAAAAAACGGATTACTCAAACTTAAAAAACTGATTGTTGGCAATGGCTTCTTTCAGCGGGACTATATCTTTTAGTTTTACTTTTTGACCGAAGGACGCAATATGATTGTTGTGATGTACATCAGAGCCTACATAATCATACATTCCTTTTTGTAGTAATTGTTCTGCTATTTTAGTGATTTCGGGACCATAATACCCAACAACCGATAGTAAATTTAACTGAAACAAGCAGCCAGCTCTTTTCAGTTTTAGATACTCATTAAAATTGTTATGATAAAATAAATACCGTTCCGGATGAGCTAAAACAGGAATGTATCCCGCCACCTGTAAGTCAAATAATATGGAAAACAATTGAATGGGAGCATTGATATAGGACATTTCTACCAATACATAATTGTCTTTGAGCGTCAATAAATCGTGTGATTGAAAAAGCCTTACAAACTGATCATCCATCAGGTACTCAGCGGCAGCTTTAAAAGGAACAGTAATAGTCTGTTTTTTTAAATCAGATGCTGTTGTTGTGGCATTGGATAGAATCTGTTCATGCGTATTGTCCCATACATGCTGAATAATGTGCGGAGTTGTAATAAACTGTGAAACTCCAAATCCTTGAAGCGCTTTGGTTAGTCTTAGTGTATCCTCAAAATTTTTGGCGCCATCATCAATACCCGGCAAAAGATGCGAGTGAATATCGATGTGGTTGTCCGGAATTAAATCCTTAAGTAAGGGTTTTGATTTGAAAAGTGAAAACATGGTGCAAATGTAGAAAAAAGTAATCAGTATTTAATGTTCACTTTGCAGATTTCAGTTGTTAGAATCGGTATTAAGACTTCACTGAACAGCTTTCTATTTGTGTGTCAGGGGTGTTATTTAAACCTCTAGCTTTTGAAATATTTGTATTTTTGTTAAAGGGATGAAATCCCGACATGATGTATTGTTCTTAACTGTCTGCAAAGAAATAATAACATAGCTAGCAAAGCAAAAAACGACAACTAAAAGTAATTTTTGTTGTCGTTTTTTACGGAGATACTTACTGTAAGTATAGATTGAAAATTAAATAGTCGATAATCATTATTTTTTAAGATTAAATTTTAATTTTTTTTCAATTAATGGAGTTAACACAACAATTATCGCCATCCGCCCGGGACCCAACGATACCCGCGACGAGTTTGAATCCAATGACCGGTTTCATAATAACGGCCTTGACGCGGTATAATCCAATTGCCCTCCCTATGATAATAAGTGCGTGTTCTATTGTCCCAATACCAGTTGCCTTCTATCCAGATATGGCTACTGCTGGGACGCGGTGGTCTATATGTTTCTTGGTACGAAGGTTCTACTGAAACATAGCCCGCTGAACACGCATTAAACAATGATATGATTATTACTAAACTGATTGTATAAATTAATTTTTTCATGGCCTTAATTTTAAGTGAATTAAAACGTTTCCATTTCACTTCATTTTTCAATGATATGTAATTTAAAGAATAAATTTATTTTATACTCTGAAATTTCGATTCCCGGCCATTTCAATAGTCCACTTTAATATTGGAACAGCAGCCTTTTATCGGATGGAATGATGAAGTAAGTAATTTTGTTAGTACTTCGCTTACTAATCATCTCGTCGTCCCTGTTTTTGTTGTGGTTTCGCTTGTGGTTGCATTCGCTGCTGTCTGACCTGCTGATCTCTTGCCTCCTGCTGCATTCGCTGCTGTCTGGCCTGCTGTTCTTTAGTCTCCTGCTGCATTCGCTGCTGTCTGGCCTGCTGTTCTTTAGTCTCCTGCTGCATTCGTTGCTGTCTGGCCTGCTGTTCTTTAGTCTCCTGCTGCATTCGTTGCTGTCTGGCCTGCTGTTCTTTAGTCTCCTGCTGCATTCGTTGCAGTCTGGCTTGCTGTTCTTTAGTCTCCTGCTCCATTCGTTGCCGTTGTCTTGCTGGCAGATCATTAGGTTGTCGTTGGGGTTCTTGCTGTCTGACTGGTTGATTTCCTCTCCGTGGCTGAGTTCTTTGCCCAGCTGGTTTTACATCTTTCAATGGGACCACTTTAGACGGGGCTGGTTCTCGTTCGGAAGCTCTGCGTTTTTCTACCCGGGGTCTATATATATGAAGTTCTCTGTTACTCAGATTCTGACCTGGTCTATTTCTTTCCCTTAGGGTTACTGTGGAAATTGTTTTACCAATTCGATTTTGCACCTCAGTTCTATTAGGCCCTGCATTGTATCTTACTTGAGTTGAATAGTCTCTCTGAATGTTATTTATCACTGTAGAATTGTTAATGATTGTAACATTATTTGATGAAGGAACATAATAATTATAAATATTAGTTCTTCCAAAATCCCTGTCTCGTACATATGTCCAATAATTGTAGGGCAAACGATAACCACTGCCATAGGCAATAGAAATACTTATACCTGGCCCTATTGGTGCCCATCCGTAATACCCCTCAGATCTTCTCCAGATGACCCATCCAGGTCCCCATTCATAACCTGGAATCCAAATCCATTCATGATAAGGATCATAATACCAGCGTCCATAATGAAAAGGCGCCCATCCCCATGAATAATTAGAAACCCAGGTCCAGCCAACATTAGTATATACCCAATATCCGTTAGTTCTGTAAGGGATAAATGCAGCAGATACATTGGGAACCCAAGCGTATCCATATTTTGGAGTATCAATCCAATAACCGTATGGACTTAAGTCATCATAAAAAATCTGGAAGTTAATGGATACCTGTGCAGCTGCTTTTTGAGGAATCATCAAGATAACCGAATTGACAGCAAGGAACAGAATAAAAATTTTAGCCGTTGCTTTCATAATAGTAATTGTTTAATTATCAGTTGATTAAAAACGCAATTAAAATTGTATCGTATTAAAGGTAAGCATTTTATAGATTATTGGCTGTTAAATAACTTTTAAAAAGCTTGCGTAATTTTCTGGAGCCCATTTGGCTCGGCTGATGGCGATGGCTATTGCAATCCCTTCATTGGTATGCCTATCTTCAAGTATAGCATTTGCTATTTCAATGGCTTATTCTATACTGTTGCAGGAAGGTTCTTTATGGAATTGAGGTAATCTGTTTTTGTCCACGGCATAATACTTGAATTTAAATTATTTTTTAATCTGCTAATTCTATAGTAAAGAAGTATATGAAAAACGGTGTTTAATCTAAAAATTTAATACACCAATTGCCCTATTCGGATACTAATCCGAATAGGGCATCTTTTATTTATCTAATATAAAATCTTACATTTCAAACAAAAAAATCTTTTTCTCTTGATGCCTGTGTATTTTCTTATTATTGACAAATTAAGTTACTAAAAAGAAAATCATTATGTAAAATGAAATAGTACTACCATTTTTTATATATTTGTCCATAATTGTAATAATCATTTTAAACTCAAAAGAAAATGATATTAGTTCGACAAAAAAGAACAATTACTACGCCATTTGAAATTATCATAATCAGGAATCATTTTTGTAAAGTTAAGAGCGTCTATAGTCACGGATACTATTATAGACATGATTTTGGAAAAATCAATTACAAGAATAACTGAAATCATTCTAAATTTTTTATATTGTTATTTTTATAATCATAAACCGTATGTCAAGAAGAGGCTGTTTTATACTACTGGCAAGTTTTATATGTATACTGAATTCCTGTAATTCATCAGAAGGTGATAGAAAGAAAATTTCTATTGGATTTTCACAAAGTGTGGATGACGATATTTGGAGAGCATCAATGAATCATGCAATGGAGGTTGAAGCTTCACTTCATCCAGAGGTTAGCTTGAAAATTTATAATGCGAATCGTCAACCCAAAAAACAGATTCATGATATTGAAAAGTTTATTGAAGATAAAGTAGATATTATCATAGTTTCTCCTTTTGAATCTGATTCTATTGTCCCAGTAATAGAAAAAGCAAAGAGTAAAGGTATTCCGGTAATTGTAGTTGATAGAAAAGTAAATACGACTAATTATACAGCGTATTTAGGTGCAGACAATATTGAGGTGGGACGATTAGCGGGGAAACATCTCGTTTCAATTTCTAAAGGACATGCAAATGTGATTCAAATTTATGGAGATTTAGATACATCGCCCGGTTTAGAAAGAAGCTCGGGGTTTAAACAAATTGTTCAACAATATCCGGGTATTAAAGTTTTTGACATCGATTCAGATGATTTTGGGCATCCAAAAAAAAATTATATAAAGTTATTAGATAGTCTGTCTAATATTGATTACGTGTATGCCTTTAATGATTTAATTGCGTATAACGCATGGAAAATTGCCAAGGATAAAGGGTTAGATAAAAAAATAAAATTTATAGGGGTTGATGGGCTTAATGGACCATTCGGAGGGATTCAATATGTTAAAGATAAAATTTTAGAAGCAACTGTTTTATACCCAACAGGCGGTAGCGAGGCGATACGATTAGCGTTGAAAATAGTCAATCAAGAAATTGTTCCTAAAAATAATAAATTGAATACGATATTGATTGACTCTCTTAATGCAGATATAATGAGCAATCAATTTGATAAAATAACAATTCAACAGTCTGATATTGAGCAACAACAAAAGATTATTAAAAATCAGGAAAAGAAATATTCAAGTCAGAGTAACCTTCTGAAACTTTTAATTTCTCTATTTATAATTGTGCTAAGTTTAGCGATATATAGTATTTATTCTGGAATTACAATTCGTCGTAAGAAGAAAGAATTAGAAGAAACGAATAAAAAAATTGTCAGTCAAAGAAACGAGATTGAAAAATTTTCTGAAGAATTAAAGCGAAGTAACGAAGCAAGACTTAATTTTTTTACAGGTTTGTCTCATGAATTCAAAACGCCGTTAACATTGATATTGAGTTCTATAGAATCTTTGGGGAATGAATTTAGAAATAAAGGGGTCTCCGTGAATAAGGAAATTAATTTGATGTATAACAACTCCAGAAGGTTGCTGCGGTTAATTAATCAATTATTAGACTATAGAAAAACAGAGGACCAAAAATTTACTTTGAGAGCATCAAAAACTAATATTTTAGATTTTTCAAAAAGTATTATTAGTGATTTTGATCGGGAAGCGAAGAAAAGAAATATAGATTTTTCATTGATAACTAACAATCCGGAATTAGAAGTTTATATTGATCGAAATCTAATGGATAAAGTCTATTTTAATTTGTTGTCAAATGCCTTTAAATTTACTCCTGAAAAGGGTAAAATTTCGATTGCAATAAAAGAAGATAAACCCAATAATTCCGTTAAAATTTACTTTAAAGATTCGGGTATAGGGATTCCAGAAAATGAGTTGAAGGAGGTTTTTAACGCTTTTTATCAAGGTTCAAATAATTACAGAAACAGTTCTGGAATAGGACTTCATTTATCAAAAAGTTTTGTCGATCTACACCATGGAAAAATAGAAATTAATTCAAAAAATGGAGCAGAATTCATAATTACATTACCATTAGGAAAAGAGCATCTTGATGAAAAATATATAATAAAAGAGCCAATGCTAGATTATGTTCATGAACCGGATTATCTGGATTCAGAGTTTATTCAAAGTATTGAACCCAAAAACACCGAAGATAAATATTCGATTCTATATATAGAGGACAACAAAGAGCTTTTAGATTTTGTGTCTCATAAATTTTCTGCAGAATATACTTTTTTTGCTTCTGATGGTACCAATGCAATTGAAAGAGCATTGGAATTAATTCCAGATATTATTATCTGTGATTTGAATTTGCCTGAAAAGAATGGTTTCCAAATTTGTGAAATACTCAAGAAAGATTTAAGAACGTCACATATTCCTATTATAATGCTTACCGCTTCGGATAATCAAGATTCCTATTTGAAGGCTCTAGAAAGTGGTGCCGATATCTTTTTGACAAAACCTTTTAATTTAAAAGTATTAGCCCAATCTATTAAAGGATTGCTCTTTAACAGAGAAAAGCTTCGATTTTATTATACCAATAGTATTTTAAATATTGAGGATGGTGATTTTGGTGTTTCTGAACAAGATTTTCTAAGAAAGTTGAATGATCTTATTGAAAAAAACTTGGATAATTCTGCTTACACCGTTGAAGATCTTGCACGGAGTTTAACTATTTCACGGGTACAATTGTATCGAAAAGTTAAAGCTATATTAGGAATTAGTGTCAGTGATCATATTAATAATATGCGATTAGATAAATCAAAAGAGTTGCTAAAAAAGGCGGACTTAAATATTTCAGAAATTGCATATGCGGTTGGTTTCTCCTCACCAAATTATTTTTCAACTTCTTTTAAAAATAAATTTGGTGTTACACCTAAAGAATATAAAAGTAAAAAATAGATGGTTTTCTATTGAACGGGTTTCTTCCTAAGAAAAATAGCGTAACATAATTGTATTTTAGGTAACATAAGAGCAACTACAGCAAAGTAGTTGCTCTTCTTTTTTTGTATCTAATTGTTTGGTAATTAGTGTGTTGTTTTGTTTTTGATGGTTTTTTGTAAACTAGCATATATAAGAGCAACATTCTTGATATAAAAACCAGTTTTTTAAAAATATCTTAGTAATTGAATTTAAGATTTAAACAGAACTAATTTTTTTGTTTCATTTTAAAGTGCTGATGCGAAAGATCTTGGGAGTTTTCAATTTCTTTTTGATCGCTTCGTTTTTCTGATAAAAATATTTAATCTGAGATTATCAAGGCTTTTTTGTGTACTTAATAATCCTCGCAAACTATCAAAATATGAAAATAAACCGTACGTTTTTATGCCTTCCACTTTGTTTAGCATTATTTAATAATTGCACTAAAGAGGATAAACCAACTGAAACCCCTATTGTAGAAACAAACGCTCCTGCGTGTCAAACTCCTAATGAATTGGATAATGCATATCGAACTTTCTTTAGACCCACAGTAGGCTGGGTTGGTGATCCTATACCATTTTATGAAAATGGAATATTCCATATTTTCTATTTGTATGATGCGAGAAATACATTGCCTACATTTCATCCTTGGTACAAAGTAACGACAACTGATTTTGCAACATTCACTGGCAATAGCGAAATGATTGCTACTGGAACCGCTACTGAGCAGGATGGAGCATTGGGTACAGGATCCGTTTTTAAATTGAATGGAATTTATTACGCTTTCTATACAGGACATAACGGAAATCTTGATCCTAAAGAAAAAATTATGCTTGCAACGTCTACAGATTTAAAAAAGTGGACCAAAGATACTTCCTTTTTGTTGCAGGCTTCTTGGGGATATGATCGCAATGAATTTAGAGATCCAATCGTCATTGAAGATAAAAGTACAGGGACGTATAAAATGTTGATTGCAACACGTTCTGAGGTTGGTTTAGTTTCTAATAGTACTGTGCCATGGCGGGCAGTTATTGCTCAATACAGTTCTGCTAATTTAAGAGATTGGACTTTGGAAAAACCATTTTATGAGGATGCAACTACCTTTATAACTGAATGCCCAGATGTATTTAGTATGGGTGATTATCAGTATTTGATTTATTCTAATATTGATGATCGAATGGTACACTATAAATACCGTTTACTGACTGCCAATACTTGGATTACTCCTGTAAATAATGCCTTAGATGGAATTGCTTTCTATGCTGGAAAAACAGTTACCGATGGTGTAAACCGATATATAACCGGATGGTGTCCTACTAAAAATAAAAATAGTGATGCTGCTGTTTTTGATTGGGCTGGATCGCTTGTAACGCATCGACTTGTTCAGCATCCAAATGGAACATTTGGCATTGCGATACCCAATGGTGTAGACAACAAGTTTATTATTAATGAAGCTTTAAATGCGAAAATAGGCTTTGGAACTACTAAGCAAGGAGATGTATATACATTGAAGGGTAGTGACACTGAAAAAGCATTCTCAGTGTTTGAAAGAAAAACGGGCGCATTTAAAATTAAAGCACATATAAAAGCGACATCATCCACTCAATTTGGTTTTGAATTTGGAGCCTGTGGAGCACGAAATGAAGTATTTGCCATTGTATTCGATTTAGCCAAAAATCAATTACGATTAGATAAGGTTATAAAAAATGCGTCTTCCTTAAATGTAACGAAGCTTCCGCTAAATGTTCCTGTTAATAAAGAGTTTGATATTACAATTATTTCTGAAAATTCGGTATGTGTGATATACATTAATGACGAAATAGCTTTTACAAATCGTATTTATAAAATGAATCAAAATCCGTGGGCTATTTTTGCTGATAATGGTGAAGTAACTTTTTCAGATTTAAAAATTTTTAAATAAAAGCAGGCTCTATACAAAATGTTGAACCCAGCCTTTGCAATCTTTATTACAACGCTTGTTTTTATAAAGATTCAGGTTTAGTAATTAAAATTAATTCTGTTCGTTTTTTACTTTTATTACTTGTAAAAATCAAAACCATCAAAATCTAATTTTGGTGGTTTTTTTATGGCTCTATTTCAATGCAATAATTCTACTGCTTTCCATACTGGATGCAACTATTTGAAATAGATGTATAGAGAATTGTTTTAATATATGTTGTCTTGTTCTTGTTACAATTCCTGTACTCAGATATAAAAAACATGCTTGAATCTTGAGATTACACTGCATTTTCATCTGTGTAATTTTCTTAAACCTTTAGAATACTTCGTAATATAGAATTGCTTAATAAATTCATTTTTTTTATCGATAATTTTTAAACTTCTTCTAAAAATAAATTTAAAATTTTATTAATTGAATAAAATCGATAAAGTGACTTTTTTTTATTCCTGAATATCTATTTTTTTTTTAAAACTGGCGTAACATAATTGTAACTAGTGTAACATAGTCAAACTACAACGAGGTAGTTCTTTATTTGTTTTTAAGTGTAAAGTACTTAAAAACAGACTATTATGTAAATATTTTAAATTATTAAATAGTATTAAATGCAATTGTAACATCCTCAAAATAAAAGCAAAATTTATGCGGATATCTTAGCAATCTAATTTAATATTTTTTGATAATGAAAAAAATTGTTGTTTGGTCGCTGATTGCTTCGCTTGCAGGGTTTCTTTTTGGATTTGATACCGTTGTTATTTCTGGAGCTGATAAAAAGCTACAAGTTTTATGGAATTCCTCAGATGCTTTCCATGGAACAGTAGTTATGGGAATGGCTTTATGGGGTACTGTTTTCGGAGCAATATTTGGTGGTATTCCAACTAATAAAATAGGAAGAAAAAATACACTATTATGGATAGGGATTTTATTCTTCATTTCGGCTATTGGTTCTGCTTTTGCAAATGATCCATTTGTTTTTGCCGCATTTAGATTTATTGGAGGCCTTGGGGTTGGAGCATCAACAATAGCTGCGCCCGCTTATATCTCTGAAATTGCACCTGCAAAAGATAGAGGTAAACTGGTTGCTTTGTATCAATTCAATATTGTTTTGGGAATTCTGGTTGCTTTTCTTTCCAATTACTTATTAAGGAACATGGGTGAAAATTCATGGCGATGGATGATGGGAGTACAAGCAATTCCCTCTTTTATTTATACCGTATTTATCTGTACAATTCCCAAAAGCCCAAGATGGCTATTGTCTAAATCCAGAAATGAGGAAGCTAAAAAAGTCTTGCAACTAATGGGACAAGAAGCCGACTTTGAAAAAATGATGGTAGAGATTAACCAGCATAGTAACGATACGACTCTTTCCAATGAAAATATTTTCATGAAAAAATACCGCACCCCTTTGATTTTAGCCTTTTTTATAGCACTGTTTAATCAATTGTCAGGTATTAATGCCTTCTTATATTATTCACCGAGAATTTTTCAAGAAGCAGGTTTGGGAGAAAGTACCGCTTTACTGAGCAGTATCGGAATTGGAGCCATAAATTTAGTTTTTACGCTGATTGGGGTTTTTCTAATTGATAGATTAGGGAGAAAAGTCTTGATGTATATTGGTTCGGTTGGATACATTATTTCACTATCTCTTGTTGCTATGGCTTTCTTTTTTCATTGGCAGGGAATGGCAGTTCCAATCTTCCTGTTCTTATTTATTGCTGCCCATGCAATAGGTCAAGGAGCCGTAATCTGGGTTTTTATTTCAGAAATTTTCCCAAATCATCTTAGAGCGTCCGGCCAAGCTTTTGGAAGCACAACGCACTGGGTTTTAGCAGCAATAATTCCATCGCTGATTCCATTTCTATTTTCGACGATAGGCCCTGGAGTTGTGTTTTTGTTTTTCGCAGTAATGATGGTTTTTCAGCTAGTGTTTGTTGCGGTTTTGATGCCGGAAACTAAAGGGATTTCCTTAGAAGAATTAAGTAAAAAATTAATAAAAAAAGAAAACTATGATTACAGTAACTAAAAAAAGATACTTCTTGTCGATATGTTGTGCAATGGGATTGCTGACTTTATTTGGGTGCAAAGAATCGTCCCTTTTGGATAAAAAAGTGTATTCAGAGGAAGAACTTTACAGACCCAATTTTCATTTTTCACCAAAAAAAGGATGGATGAATGATCCCAATGGTATGTTTTTTTACAATGGCTATTACCATCTTTTTTACCAACATTATCCGGATTCAAATGTATGGGGTCCGATGCACTGGGGCCATGCAATAAGTAACGATCTAATCACTTGGACCGAAAAACCAATAGCTATTTATCCAGATGAAAAAGGATATATTTTTTCGGGAAGTGCTGTAGTTGATTTAAAAAACACGTCTGGCTTTGGTAGTTTACAAAACCCGCCGATTGTCGCCATGTTCACCTATCACAATCCTGTAAAAGAGAAAGCAGGGGAAGCAGGTGTTCAATCGCAAGGAATTGCGTATTCGTTAGACGAAGGGTTGACTTGGACTAAGTATGAGAAAAATCCAGTGGTCAAATTTCCAAATATTAATGACTTCAGAGATCCAAAAATGACTTGGGATAATGTCCATAAACAATGGTTAATGGTTTTAGCAGCAGGAGATAAAACGATGTTTTATAGTTCTAAAAACTTAAAAGATTGGCAGTTACTTTCTGATTTTGGTAAAAACATTGGGGCTCATGGTGGTGTTTGGGAATGTCCAGATTTTTTCCCGATGCTTATAGATGGTTCTGATGAATATAAATGGGTGCTTTTGCTAAGTATAAATCCTGGAGGTCCTAATGGTGGTTCGGCTACTCAATATTTTGTTGGAGATTTTGATGGTACCACATTTACATTGGATGAATCCTTTTCTCAGGATTTGAAACAGCATAAATCACTTTGGATTGACTATGGAAGAGATAATTATGCGGGTGTTACCTGGTCAAATATTTCAGAGACTGATGGTAGAAAATTGTTTACAGGTTGGATGTCCAATTGGCAATATGCGAATAAAGTTCCTACAGAGAAATGGAGAGGGAGTATGACGCTACCAAGGGAATTAAAACTAATAGAAGCAGGGAATCATTTCAGAGTTTCTTCTCAGCCCGTTAAGGAATTACAAAATTATGTGTCAAAGACCATAAAAAAAGAGGTGCTTAAAATTAGTGAGAAAAAAACCGTATTAATTGATAAATCACTAGTTGATCTGTCAAGATTGGATATTCATTTTACAATGAAGAACTTGAAAAAAGATGTCTACACTTTTTCACTTTCCAATAATGCTAATAACGCTATACATTTTGGTATCAATACAAAAGACAAATACTTTTTTATCGATAGAAGAAAATCAGGGAATTTATCTTTTTCAGATGTTTTTGCAAAGGAAATTTCTAAAGCGCCATTTACCAAAGATTTTGATAAAATGGACGTACGGGTAGTAATCGATAAAACCTCAATCGAAGTGTTTTACAATAACGGACAAACAGTTATGACCGAAATATTTTTTCCAGAAAAACCAATGGAAACATTTTCAGTTACTAAAGCAAATTTCAATTTCACAATTGAAAATTTAATAATTAACCAACTAAAATTTAACTAAACTATCTAAATTATGAAACAAAAAATCATCCTCTATCTAATTTTAATGGGCTCCTTTTTTTCACTTACGGCCCAGAATATAGGAATAAAAGGAGTGGTAACCTCTTCCGAAGACGGAATGTCGCTTCCTGGGGCAACAATTACGGTATCCGGAACAAATAATGCTACCACAACAGATCTTGATGGTCATTATATGCTTAACAATGTAGATAAGAATGCTACTTTGGTATTTAGTTTTACAGGTTTTACAGCTCAGTCAATTAAATTGAACGGACAAGAATCCATCAATGTTATTTTAAAACCTGAATCTATCAATTTAAGCGAAATTGTAGTAGTAGGATATTCAAAGGAGCGAAAAGTAGATGTAACAGGAGCCGTAACGGTAGTAGATTTAAAACCTATTGCAGGTCAAAGTATGAGCTCTGGAAATGCTATGCAGGCTTTGCAAGGTAGAGTTGCCGGATTGACCATTGAAAAATCGGGTGATCCAAGTGGTGCTAATAGCAGGATTTTAATCAGGGGAGTAAGTACGCTGGGAAATACAGATCCATTGTATGTGATTGATGGAGTTCCTACAGTACGACCAGAAGTGTTTGCCAGTTTAAATCCAAGTGCTATAGAATCTGTTCAAGTTTTGAAAGATGCGTCTGCGTCCTCTATTTATGGTTCCAGAGCTGCAAATGGTGTTATTATTGTAACAACAAAAAATGCTGCCAAAGGTGGTGCAACGAGTGTTTCTTATAGTACGAGCGTTTCTGTTCTTTCTGAGAAGAAACAACGCTATAAAATGTTGAATGCGCTGGACAGAGGTAAGGTTTTGTGGCAGGCATCAGTTAATGATCATGCAGATCCGGCTGGTGGGTATGGCGAAATATATAATTTTGACTGGAATAATGATTTTAATAACCCAGTGTTAAACAGCGTAACGGTTAAACCTTTTGTGGGTGGGAATACCAATGTGCCTGTGGGAGATACCGATTGGCAGGATACGATGTATAAAACAGGATTGCTAATTAACAATGATTTATCCGTATCTGGTGGATCTGATAAAGCAAATGCGGTATTGAATATGGGTTATTTAGATAACTCAGGAATGTTGAAGTATACTAATTATGAAAGATATTCAGCCAGACTTAATGCCAATTTCAAGTTATTCAATGATAAAGTTAGGTTTGGTGTAAACTCTCAATTTACACAGTCTAACGAAAGAAGTGCCGCCAATGATGTAGGAAATGCACCAACACCAGGTTTAGCGATAACTTTAGCACCAACTATTCCTGTATTTACTGCCTCCGGTGAGTATGCGGGACCATTAGGATCGGGTTATTCAGACAGAAATAATCCTTTATTGATGCAATATCTAAACCGATGGGATAATAGCAAAAAAATGGCTTTGTACGGTAATGTTTTTACAGAAATTGATATTTTGAAAAATCTTACCTTCAGAAATAGTATCGGAATGGATTTTAATGATTTTAATAGAAAAGACATTGAGCCAACTGTGAGCAATGGGTTTGTAAATAGAAGTACCAATAGTTTGACTTTTGACACCAATAAATATTCAAGTTTAACAATTTCAAACACGTTAAGTTATAACTTGAAAGTTTCAAATCATAAAATTGGAGTAGTTGTAGGTACTGAATCGACTAAAACCGATTTGAATACTTTATATGCTCGTGCCGAAGGATTTGCAGTAGAATCAGAATCTTATTTTACACTTTCTGCAGCAACAGGAATTAGAACAAATAATGGGATTTCAACAGGTAGCAGACTGCTTTCTCAGTTTGGTAAAGTGAACTATGCGTTCTCCGACAGGTATTTAGCTACATTCACCATAAGAAGAGATGGTTCGTCAAGATTTGGAGAAGACAACAGGTATGGAATTTTCCCTGCCGCTACTGTAGGTTGGAAGATTAATAATGAAGAATTTTTAAAAAATATTAAAGCAATATCAACACTTAAACTTCGCGCTGGTTATGGAGAAGTGGGGAATCAATCTATTGGAGACAATGCTCGTTTTGGATTGTATGAAGCGCGATACGGACCGAATCAAAATGTATATTTTCCTGATTTTTTCAATATCTATTATAATGTTGGAACTGCCTATGATTTGAATGGGGCTAATACAGGGAATTTACCTTCTGGTTTTGTATCTATACAAGCAGCTAATTCAGGGCTAAAATGGGAAACTACCAAAGAGGTTAACGTTGGTCTTGATTTTGGTTTTTTTGAAAATAAATTATCGGGTTCCTTTGATTATTTTTCAAGAAACACAGTAGGGATTTTAATTAAACCGCCAGTTGCATCTGCTGTAGGAGAAGGGCAGCAACGTTTTGTAAATGGAGCTTCCACTGCAAATAAGGGTTGGGAACTTACGGTAGGATATGCTGATAAATTAGATAATGGATTGTATTTTAATGTTTCCACAAATTTTGGAGCAACAAAAAATAAGATTACAGATTTACCAGCCGAAGTTAGGGCTGCATATCCAGGTACAGCTTTAAACTCTATAATTGGGCATTCACAATTTGAAATTTTTGGTTTTAAAACCGATGGATTATTCCAAAGTCAGGCAGATATCGATTCTCATGCGACTCAAGTTGGTTCTAGACTGGGAGGAATAAAATTTGTAGACATCAATGGTGATGACAAAATAAATTCTGATGATAGAACTTTTATTGGAACAACACTTCCAAAATTAGAATATGGTATTAATATTAGTTTAGCGTATAAGAATTTTGACTTCTCCGTTTTTGGTTCTGGTGTAGCAGGAAGAATTGGAGTTGATCCTTATATTTTCTGGAACAATTTTGTTCAAGGAAGAGAAAATGCGGGGCCAGGAACGTTTAACGCTTGGACACCAACGAATACAAATACTGATGTGCCGTCTCTATCATTAGCACATAATGATACTCAAACCTCAGATTATCTTTTTAGAAATAATTCATATTTTAAACTTAGAAATCTACAAATTGGATACTCTCTTCCTGAAGGGTTAGTAGGTAAAACAGGATTCATAACCAGATGTAGAGTGTATGCACAAGGGGAGAATTTATTTTGGTTTACTCCAAAGGGATACATAGGATCAGATCCAGAGCGAACAGATGTTAACAGAATACCAGTGCCTACCACTTTATCATTAGGTGTAAACTTTAATTTTTAATTAATTCTCATGAAAAAATATAATAAAATAGTTATCAGCTTCTTGTCAATCCTATTTTTGGCATCCTGTAGCAAAGAATTTTTAGATTATGAACCTACCGGAGTATTATCTTCCGGGAATGTGGCAACGGCTGCAAATGCTGATGCCCTTGTTAATGCGGCTTATGCAGCAATAGGAAATGATGAAATGGTGGGGCCAATAACGCACCAATGGGTTTATGGAAGTGTACGGTCAGATGATGCTTACAAAGGCGGAGGCGGTCGTGGAGACGTTGATGTTATAGATCGTTACGAACAATATAATCTAACCACTCCGGATTATGGAGATTGGATGTTACCTAGAACTTGGACGAATCACTATAAAGCGATTTCAAGAGCTAATTTTGCTTTATCTGTAATCAATGCGATTCCTGATGCGGATTACCCGTTAAAAAAAGTGAGACAAGCGGAATTGCGCTTTTTAAGAGCACATTCTCATTTTATGTTGAAATTGTTGTTTAAGAAAATTCCTTTTATAACAGAAGAGTTGACTCAGGAACAAATTCTAAAAACTTCCAATGATTTGTCAAATGAGGATTTGTGGAATAAGATTGCAGATGATTTTCGTTTTGCATTCGATAATTTAGAGCAATCACAAGGTCAAGTTGGGAGAGCAGATAAAAATGCAGCAGCTGCTTATTTAGCAAAATTAAGATTGTATCAGGCTTACGAACAAAATGATAAACATTTGGTTACGACTATTAATGCAGCCAGATTACAAGAAGTTATTGATTATGCTGATAAAGTAACCGGAAGTTTAGAACCGGACTTTGGGAATAACTTTTTAGATGGTCATGATAATGGATCAGAATCTATTTGGGCTGTTCAGTTTTCTATCAATGATGGTACCAATACAGGAAGAGTTAGTTTTGTAACTGGGTTAAATTCTCCTCATGGTACACCTCTTTATGGATGTTGTGGTTTTCACATGGCGAGCCAGAATATGGTAAATGCTTTTAGAACAGATGCTAACGGTTTACCGTTATTAGATACTTTTAACAATTCAGATATTTTTAACGCAGTGGATGGGAACGGAAATGCGCCAATTGCTGCAGGTGTTACTATTGACCCTAGGATTGACCATACAGTGGGCGTTCCAGGAAGACCATTTAAATACAAAAACACACTGAAAACAACTGGTGATATGGTTTACAAATTCAGTTGGGCCAGAGATCCTGGAGTTTATGGATACTTTGGAAATATGAAAGAGCAACAATCTCCGGACTGTTCTTGTTATGTGAAAAATGGACCGTTCATTGGTACTTCAAAAAATGTTGATTTTATAAGATATGCAGATGTGTTATTATTTAAAGCAGAAGCATTGATACAATTAAACAGATATACTGAAGCATTACCTATAATTAATCAAGTTAGAGCAAGAGCTGCAGCTAGTAAAGCAATGCCATTGGCAGCAGGAGCTTCAGATGTTTATAAAATTGCTCAATACACTTCTTTTCCGTCAAAAGATTATGCTATGAAAGCACTTATGTTTGAAAGACGATTGGAGTTTGGAATGGAAGGTCCTCGGTTTTTTGATCTTGTAAGATGGGGTAAAGCAGAACAAGTTTTGAACGCTTATCTTGGTGTAGAAAAAACAAAGAAAGATTTCCTTTCAAATGCACATTTTACTGCCGGTAGAGATGAATATTATCCGATACCTCAAAGAGAAATTGATTTTACCGGAGGTTTATACAAACAAAATCCTGGATATTAAAAATAAGGTTACTAATAATGTTTGTTTGGTTAGTGTTTTAAATTAGGTTAAAGGCAAGTATTATACTTGCCTTTAATTTTTAAATTTTTTAGTAATTTGCATGAAATGCTTTTGCTAAGCGTATTTAGTTTGATGATGTTTTCATTAGATTTTTTAGACTTACAAAAATTTGTGTTTTAAAATAAGTATTATGGAAGAAAAACGAGTGTCCTATTTTAATAAAAAAATCGTATTCCTTTTTAGTTTTATGATTACTGCAATCAGTTTATCAGCTCAAAGAGTAACCATTCCTATTGCGACTGCAAACAATGTTTTACTGTTGCAAACGGATAGTAACAATAGATTGAGGACCATTTATTTTGGAAAACCCCTTGACAATGAAAGTGAATATGCGGCTGTTTCAGCGAATTATAATTATGATGAAGCCAATGCGGGAATTTACAATTCATCGTACACACCTGCAGGTACTTGGAATCTATCCGAGCCCGCCATTCAGGTCAAACATGCAGACGGAAATCCTTCTTTGGAACTGAAATATGTGAGTCATAAAAAAGAAAATATTGATGCTAATACTTCTGTTACAAGTATTCTTCTGAAAGATCCCATTTATCCTTTTGAAGTTACTTTGTTCTACAAAGTTTGGGCAAAAGAAAATGTAATCGAACAATGGACAGAAATAAAGCATCAGGAGAAAAAACGGGTTTTATTGCAAAAATATGCTTCTGCTAATTTATATTTTTCCAATAAAGATTTCTATCTAACGAGTTTTCAGGGAGAATATCTAAAAGAAATGCAGCCTATAGAAACAAAGCTTTTGCAAGGAATAAGGACAGTAGATTCTAAATTAGGAACACGGGCGATGCTTTTGCAAACGCCTAATTTTATGGTGTCATTTGGTAAACCAGCTTCAGAAAATGAAGGGACTGTTCTGTTGGGACAGTTGGCTTGGAGCAGTAACTTCAAACTTGATTTTGAAATCGATTCCCATAAAAATCTTCGTTTAATCGCGGGTATCAATCCGTTCGCTTCAGAATATTCTCTGGCTCCAAACGAAATATTTAAAACACCTTCTTTAATTTATGCTTTGTCAAATCATGGAACGGGGGAAGCCAGTAGAAATTTGCATGATTGGGCAAGAAAATACAGAATACTTGATGGCCAAGGAGAACGGCTGACCTTATTAAACAATTGGGAAGCCACCTATTTTGATTTTGATGAAAATAAAATAAAAGCCTTATTTAAGGATACAAAAGATTTAGGGGTTGATCTGTTTTTATTGGACGACGGTTGGTTCGGTAATAAATACCCAAGAAACAATGATGATGCGGGGCTTGGCGACTGGCAGGAGAATAAAAAGAAACTACCGAGCGGATTGGGCTATTTGGTCAAAGAAGCCAAAAAAGAAGGAGTGAAATTTGGTATTTGGATTGAACCTGAAATGGTAAATCCCAAAAGTGAATTGTATGAAAAGCATTTGGATTGGGTAATCCGACAACCGGAAAGACCTGAAATTTATTATAGAAATCAAATGGTGCTGGATTTGTCGAATCCCGAGGTGCAGGATTTTGTTTTTGGAATAGTAGATGATTTATTTGTGAAAAATCCAGAATTAGCGTTCATAAAATGGGATTGTAATGCGGTTATTTATAATGCTTATTCTGTATATCTCAATAAAAAAGGGTTGCCTCAGTCTAATTTGTACGTGGATTACATGAAAGGATTGTATAAAGTCCTTCAACGCATTCGTGTAAAATATCCAAAAGTTCCTATGATGCTTTGTTCCGGAGGAGGTGGTCGCGGGGATTATGAATTTTTGAAATATTTCACTGAATTTTGGCCAAGCGATGACACGGAACCTTTAGAAAGAATATTTATGCAATGGGATTATTCTTATTTTTTTCCTTCGATTGCCACTGATAATCATGTCACCGATTGGGGAAAACAACCACTGAAATTTAGGGTGGATGTGGCTAGTATGGGCAAATTGGGTTTTGATATTGTTGTTGGTAAACTGAACGAGAATGATAAATTATTTTGCAAACAAGCCATAACAAATTACAACTCATTTAAAGATATAGTGTGGCACGGCGATATGTTTCGTTTGGTCAATCCACATGAAAATGATATTGCTGCATTGATGTATGTAAATCCAGATAAAAGCAAAGCAATTGTTTTTAACTACTTAGTGAATAATAGATTTAGTATCACTGCTACGGAACGACCGGTTGTATTAAACGGATTAAATCCAAAGAAAAAATATACCGTAAAAGAAATTAATTTGTATCCGGGTGTTACTTCAACAATTGCTTCGGACAAAGTATTTACAGGGGATTTTTTAATGAAAGCAGGATTCAATCCTAATGTTACTTTGCAAAGAACAAGTGTGTTGCTGGAGATAAATGAAGTTAAATAAGTAAAACCACATTTAGGTTCAATAGTTTTCTTAACTATTGGATTAGGAGTTGGGAAAATAAAACAGGGCTTGTGGCTTTATTTAGTAGCTTAAACAGGCTCTTAATTTTTTAAAATTTATAAGATGAATACAAAATATATGCTAAGTGTAGTTAGCTTTGGAGAGGTTTTATGGGACCTTTTCCCAACTCATAAAAAAATTGGAGGAGCGCCTTTGAATGTTGCACTTCGAATGAATTCTTTGGGGGCAGAAACAACAATCATAAGTCGTGTTGGTGCCGACGAAGATGGGAACGAAATTATATCTTTTATAAATAATCAGGATGTGAGTTCGGATGCTATCCAAATAGGGGAAGATTATAAAACAGGTGTAGTAAATGTTATGATTAACGAAAAGGGAAATGCTTCTTATGATATTCATTACCCGTCTTCCTGGGACAAAATTACACCTAGTAAAGAAATGGATGAAAAAGTTTCGGAATCAGATGCTTTTGTTTTCGGGAGTTTAATATGCCGTGATGAGGTTTCCAGATCTACTCTGTATGCCCTTTTGGACAAAGCTAAATATAAGGTTTTGGATGCCAATCTAAGGGCTCCGTATTATACGGCAGATGTCCTTTATGAATTAATGTTAAAAGCAGATTTCATTAAGCTCAATGATGAAGAATTATATGAGATAAGTCAGCAATTGGAATCACCCTATAATTCCTTTGAGCAGAATATTAAATTTATCGCTGAAAAAACGAATACTAAACATGTTTGTGTTACCAAAGGGGCATTTGGAGCTGTCTTGTATTACAATGATAAATTTTATTACAATAGCGGTTATTTTATAAAAGTAGTTGATACTGTAGGAGCAGGGGATTCTTTCTTAGCCTCCCTCATAGTCAAATTGCTTAGAGGGAAATCACCACAAAAATCGTTGAATTATGCTTGTGCTGTTGGGGCATTAGTTGCAGGACATGAAGGAGCCAATCCTAAAATTTCCGAAAAAGAAATAACTAAATTCATGATGCTTTGATAAAATAGAAAGCATAAAATTAAATGTATAAAAAAAGCCAAAGAAGCAATATCTTTGGCTTTTTTATGCAATTTAGTGTGAACTAAAAAGAAGTTAATTTCTTCAAATCGGCAATCGTCACTGTTGGATTTTCTGCTTTAAAAACATAACTTCCTGCCACAAGAACATCGGCTCCGGCTTCTACAAGTTGTTTTGCATTTTTATCAGTAACGCCGCCATCAATTTCTATAATGGTATTGGCTCCTTTTCTGGTAATTAGTTCTTTTAATTTTTGAACCTTAGTGTAAGTGTTTTCTATAAATGATTGTCCGCCAAAACCTGGATTTACACTCATGATACAAACCAAATCGATATCATTGATTACATCTTCCAAAAGGTCAATGTTTGTGTGTGGATTTAAAGCTACTCCGGCTTTCATACCTTCAGCTTTAATGGCTTGCAAGGTTCTGTGCAAATGGGTACAGGCTTCGTAGTGTACACATAAGATATTTGCTCCTAAATCAGCAAAAGTCTTGATGTATCGGTCTGGGTCTACAATCATTAAATGAACATCGATTGTTTTTTTTGCATGTCTTGAAATAGCTTCAAGAACAGGCATTCCAAAAGAGATGTTTGGTACAAAAACGCCATCCATGATGTCAATATGAAACCAATCGGCTTCACTATTATTGATCATTTCGATGTCGCGTTGCAGATTAGCAAAATCAGCAGCAAGAACTGATGGAGCAATTAATGTGTTTTTCATTGTATAGTTGTTTTGTTGAGATGCACTGCAGTGCATCTTTACAGATGTATTGTTTGTGCAAAAGTAGTTTTTTTGGAGCAATTGGCGAAAATTTTTTTAGTAAGAATAGACAACTCGCAAGTTGTGCGTACATTGCGTAAGGGATTGAAGTGGAAATCCTTTTTATTTTTTTTAAAAATAAAAAGATTGTAACGAAAAGCCCGACCCGAAGTTTTTACGGAGGGTTACGCCTAAATGATTTTAAACAGGAATAGGGTCAAGAGAATCTGAAATGAATTCAAGAATCTGAAATGAATTCAGATTAAAAAATAAAACTCCGGTAATCAGCCGGAGTTTCAATCATCAATCAAAAAACGAACAGTCAATCAAACTGTTGTTCATTTTGAATTAAAAGATTTAAAATTTAAAAATTTTAATTGGGGAATATTGTGAATTAACCTAAGTAGGTTTTTAATATTTTACTTCTGGAAGTGTGTTTCAATCTTCGGATTGCTTTTTCCTTGATTTGACGTACACGCTCACGAGTTAAGTCGAAAGTTTCTCCAATTTCCTCTAATGTCATTGGGTGTTGATCACCAAGACCAAAGTACAAACGAACAACATCAGCTTCTCTTGGAGTTAATGTTTCTAATGAACGCTCGATTTCAGTACGCAATGATTCGTGGATTAATTCTCTGTCTGGATTTGGAGATTCACCAGAACGCAATACATCGTAAAGGTTAGAATCTTCTCCTTCTACAAGAGGAGCATCCATTGATAAGTGACGACCGGAGTTTTTCATGCTCTCTTTTACGTCATTTACGGTCATATCAAGTTCTTTTGCAATTTCTTCAGCAGATGGTGGACGCTCGTTAGATTGCTCTAATAAAGCGTACATTTTGTTGATTTTATTGATAGAACCAATTTTATTTAAAGGCAAACGAACGATACGGGATTGTTCTGCCAATGCTTGTAAAATAGATTGACGAATCCACCAAACGGCATACGAAATGAATTTGAAACCACGAGTTTCATCAAAACGTTGTGCTGCTTTTATCAATCCTAAATTTCCTTCGTTAATCAAATCTGGAAGGGTTAACCCTTGATTTTGATATTGTTTTGCTACCGAAACCACGAAACGTAAATTGGCTTTTGTCAATTTTTCTAATGCTTTCTGGTCACCGGCTTTAATCTTTTGTGCTAATTCTACCTCTTCGTCAGCGGTAATAAGGTCAACTTTTCCAATTTCTTGTAAATACTTGTCTAATGAAGCAGTTTCGCGATTGGTTACCTGCTTGGTGATTTTTAGTTGTCTCATGTTTTTTTGTCTCCTAAATTTTAAGTGTACAATTAGTTATACGTATGAAGTTTCCAAAAAGTTACAATAGTTTGGAAAATAAATTTTAGAAAAAAACAAAAATCCCGTTTCAAATACATGAAACGGGATTTTCTATAAATAAACCTTTAGTAAACTAAGATCTGATTACTCTTTTTTCTCCTCACGTGGAGGTCTTGCCATTAAGGCTTTTCTAGATACTTTCTCTTTACGAGTTTTAGGATCTAAACCTAGATACTTAATCATGAATACATCACCCATGTTTACTACATCGGCAACATTTTCTGTTCTTTCCCATGCCAATTCAGAAACGTGAAGTAATACTTCGTTTCCTGGGGCGTCAAGGTACTCAACAACTGCACCAAAATCTAACATTTTGATTACTTTTACTTCATACGCTTCGCCCATTTGTGGTTTGAAGGTAATCGATTGGATTTTAGCCAATACCGCTTCAATTCCAGCAGGATCAGTTCCAAGAATTTCGATAACTCCTTGTTCGTTAACTTCATTAATTACGATAGTTGTTCCTGTAGCTTTTTGTAATTCTTGAATTACTTTTCCACCAGGTCCAATCAACGCACCAATAAAGTTACCAGGAATAGTTCTTGTGATAATTTTTGGAGCATACGCTTTAACATCTACTTTTGGAGTTGCTAAAGTATCTGTTAGAATTCCAAGAATGTGTAAACGACCATCTCTGGCTTGAGCCAAAGCAGCTTCCATAATCTCGTATTTCAATCCATCAATTTTGATGTCCATTTGACAAGCCGTAATACCTTCTGAAGTTCCAGTTACCTTGAAATCCATGTCTCCTAAGTGATCTTCGTCACCAAGAATGTCTGATAAAACTGCAAAACGATCACCGTCAGTAATCAATCCCATTGCAATTCCAGAAACGGGACGTGTCATTTGAATTCCAGCATCCATTAATGATAATGTTGCAGCACAAACGGTTGCCATAGAAGAAGAACCGTTAGATTCTAATACTTCAGAAACTACACGAATTGTATAAGGGCAATCTGTAGGAATCATGTTTTTCAAAGCACGTTGTGCTAAGTTTCCGTGACCAACTTCTCTTCTGGAAGTTCCTCTTAATGGACGCGCTTCTCCTGTAGAAAATGGGGGAAAATTATAATGCAAATAGAATTTTTCCTCTCCTTGTTGAGATGGTGAATCAATTTGGTTTGCTTCTCTGGAAGTTCCCAAAGTAGCTGTTGCCAAAGCTTGAGTTTCTCCGCGTGTAAACAATGCTGAACCGTGAACCGATGGTAAATAATCTATTTCACACCAGATAGGTCTGATCTCTGTCGTTTTTCTTCCGTCAAGACGTGTTCCTAAATCTAGTGTTACATTACGAACAGCTTCTTTGTTAACTTTGTAGAAATATTTCCCTACTAAGTCTCCATTTTCTGCCAATTCTTCTTCTGTAAATGATGCTTTTACTTCTTCTTTTACTTCTGCAAATGCAGTAGTTCTCTCTTGTTTAGAAGATCCAACCTTTGCAATATCATAAATTTTAGTATATGCAACTGCTTTTACTTTAGCGTAAATGGCATCGTCAGATTTTTCAGTTTCGTACGTACGAACTTCTTTTTTTCCAAATGCCGCTACCAATCTTTCTTGCGCTGCAATTTGTACTTTGATATGTTCGTGAGCAAATTTTATGGCTTCAACCATTTCAGCTTCCGAAATTTCTTTCATTTCGCCTTCTACCATTGCGATAGAATCTGTTGAAGCACCAATCATCATGTCGATGTCTGATAATTCTAATTGTGCGCGACTTGGATTGATAATAAATTTACCATCAATACGACCTACACGAGCTTCAGAAATTAAAGTTTCGAAAGGAATGTCAGATAAAGCTAATGCTGCCGAAGCTGCTAATCCTGCTAATGCATCAGGCATAACTTCATCATCATGAGACATTAATTGAATCATTACTTGTACTTCAGCATGATAATCATCTGGAAAAAGTGGACGCAATACACGGTCAACTAATCTCATTGTTAAAACTTCGTTATCGCTTGGACGAGCCTCTCTTTTGAAGAAACCACCAGGAAAACGTCCTGCTGCTGCAAACTTTTCACGATAATCTACCGTAAGTGGTAAAAAGTCGATACCTGGAGTTGCTTTTCTTGAAGATACTACTGTTCCTAAAATAACAGTTTTTCCAATTCTTACTACTACAGCGCCGTCAGCTTGTTTCGCTAAACGTCCTGTCTCGATTGAGATGCTTCTGCCATCTCCTAAATCGATGTTTTCTACAAATAATTGTGGAATCATAATTTTAATTCTCTTTAGATTAAACAATGGGTTCTAGTTGTGTTGTAGTTGTTGTTTTGCGTAGTTAATGCCTAAAACCCAATGAAAAACCAAACTTTTTTATTGTTGTATATAAAAACAAAAAGAGGCACTTTCGCACCTCTTATAGATTGATTATTTTCTGATATTCAATACTTTGATAATCTCACGATATCTGTTGATTTCTGTTTTCTTCAAGTAATCTAACAAAGATCTTCTTTTACCTACTAGTAATACTAATGAACGCTCTGTGTTATAATCATGACGATTTTTTTTCAAGTGCTCCGTTAAGTGGCTAATTCTGAAAGTAAATAAAGCAATTTGTGCTTCTGATTTTCCAGTGTTTGTTTTTTCTCCGTGTTTAGCGAAGATCTCTTCTTTAATCTCTTTAGTTAAATACATTCCAATATTTGTTTAATGATTTTTATGTATGTCGTACATCCATTGTAAGACGGCTGCAAAGGTAGAAAATAATTATGAATTAGCAATGCAATTCAATTAATTTGATTGCTACCAATTTGAATTCGTGTTTTTTATGATATCTGTTCCCATCTGAGAGGATTGTCTTTGATAATTCCCTTCTGCTGTTTGTATGGTTATTGGTAAAGAATACAATGCTTTTACAGGAACTCCTCTCGTTTTTCCAGGAATCCATTTGCCATAACTTGCTATGGTTTTAATAGCTTCTTTTCCAGAGCCATAACCAAGATCCCTTAGAACTCTAATATCGGTGATACTTCCATCTTTATCAATCACAAAGGTTGTGTATATTTTTCCTTTCAGTCCTTTTACATCGGGTGCTTTGAAATTTTTGCCTACATGTGTGTAAAAATCAGTGAATCCTTTAGCAGGAGTAGTTTTTGTTGTAAGTTCTTTGTAAGTATATTTAGTGTTATTTTCATCGGTGCTAATGCCTGAAACGAGTACTCCTTCATTATATATTTCTGTAAAACTAAATTTTTCCTTAAGATCTTTTCCTGCCCAAATACCTTGTTTTTCGCCGTTTTTTAGTTCGCCTATTTCATAGAGTTTGTCATCAGAGTATTCAAATTGATCGTTACCGTCTATTACCGTTTGTTTTCCTTCTTTGTTCCAAGATTGAAGTGTTTTTGAGTAGTATCTTTTATGTTTGGAGTGCCATACTATCTCTTTTTCTGACTTTTTTTCTTTGTTTTCATACCAATCAATTTGTTTTCCGCGGATCTTATTATCAACATAGTTTGACTCTTGTTTTTTATTTCCGTTTTCGTAATAATCAATACGTGGCCCTTCGAACTTTGCTTCATTTTTGTTCTTCGAAATGGCTTTCATACAGATCGTTCCTGATTGATAATATTCAGTGAAAATAAATAAATCGGGTTGGTTTTTGTAATTTTCAACAACTCTGATGTATTTGTAATCATTCTTGGTTGTTGGATGATGTAAAGAATCTAGATTATAGCGTGTTGGTTCTATAATCTGCGAAATAGCTAGTTTTGGAATAAAAAGAAATAATAAGGAAAGTAGAATTGATTTCATGAAATTTGGTTAGTTAGAAACCAAATGTAATAATTTTAATACAGCTTTGCCACTTCCTGATTTACAAATTCCAAAAAGCGTTCGTCAGCTCCGGTAAAAGGATCTAGGACGTGGCTGTCAATATCAATTTGTCCAATGTTTTCCCCGTTTACAAAAAGCGGAACCACAATTTCCGATTTTACCGTGAAGCTACAGGCGATGTAATTGTCTTGTGCCGCAACGTCAGCAACGACAAAATTTTCATTAGAAACCGCCACTTGTCCGCAAATACCTTTTCCAAAAGGGATCACGGTATGATCCGTTGCAGCTCCCACATAGGGACCTAAGTGTAAAGTTTTATTTTCCTGATTGGCAAAATAAAATCCTACCCAATTGTAATGGTCAATAGAGTCACTTAGAAGCTGACAGACAGATAGAAGTTTTTCGTCTCTGGAAAGCGTTGTGTTTAGTATAATTTCGGTTACTTTTGGCTGTAATTCTGGAAATGTCATGGTTTTTATTTATATTTATACAAAAGTATTTAAAGCAGGTTTCAAAAATTATATAAATTTGTTAAAAAAATAGATTTTGAAAAAATATTTTATTCTCTACAAACCTTTTTTGTTTTTTCTGGCTACCTTTTTTTTGACCTATATCGTTCTTACGTTTTTGTACCAAGAATATCTTAATAGTTTTGGAGAAAATAAATTGGACGCAATTACAAGATTGGTAGGTAGAAATACAAAGCAAGTATTGCAATTGTTTGATCATAGTGCGACTGTTGAAGAGAATAAATTTGAACCTTACATTAAGCTATTTTATAACCAAAAATATATGGCTCGAATTATTGAAGGCTGTAATGCTATTAGTGTTATTATTTTGTTTGTGTCCTTTGTGGTAGCTTTCTCAGGAAAATTAAAACCAACACTACTTTTTATTTTTGGCGGAAGCCTATTTATCTATGTACTGAATGTATTAAGAATAGGTTTTTTATGTGTATTGATGTTTAATTTCCCAAATCAAAAGCAATTTTTACACGGAGTGCTTTTTCCTTTATTTATTTACGGAGTCGTTATTATTTTGTGGTTAATTTGGGTTAATAAATTTTCAAGATATGCTTCAAAAACTATTAAAGAATAAAATTAGACTGGTACAGTTTGTTTTTTTAGTTGCATTATTGGTGCTTATTCGTGCCTATGAGAATCAATTGTTTTATGATCCTTTTTTAGATTACTTCAAAAGTGATTTTACTCATTTACCATTACCAAGTCTCAATTCATTCCAATTATTTTTGGGTCTACTTTTCCGTTATACATTGAATACCGTTATATCATTAGGGATAATTTATGTCTTTTTCGAAGAAATACAGATGGTGAAATTTGCCTTAGTTTTATATTATTTTTTCTTTATGATTTTAATTAGTACTTTTTTCTTTATAATTTTCTACTGCAGAGAACATAGTAATTTAGTTCTTTTTTATGTTCGACGCTTTTTAATCCAACCCATTTTTGTTTTGTTATTTGTCCCGGGATTTTATTTTCAAATACAAAATAAGTAATCTTTTTTATTTATCTTTAATGTTGAATTAATTTATTAATTATCAACACGATAAGGGTATGAAGATAATAAAAAATTCCGGTGATATTGTTGAATTTAATGCTGAAAAATTAAAAAAATCGTTGTTAAAATCAGGAGCCAATAACGAAGTTGTTGAGAGAATTTTACAATCAATTCAAAGTGAAATCTACGAAGGAATTGCTACGAAGCAAATTTACAAAATGGCTTTTACGATGTTGAAAAAAACAGCTAATTCGCATGCTGCACGCTATAATCTGAAAGAAGCAATACGATTATTAGGGCCAGCAGGTTTTTTCTTTGAGAAATATATAGCCCGACTTTTTTTTGCTGAACAATATGAAGCCGTTACTAATTTGACTTTACAAGGGAAATGTGTTTCGCATGAAATTGATGTTGTAGTCAAGAAAAATGGTACTGTTGCGATGGTTGAATGTAAATATCATGCCGGTAGAGACGCAGCGTCTGATGTGAAGGTTCCTATGTATATATTGTCCCGTTTTAATGATTTAAAAGGACGTCAGCATGCTGTTTTTGGCCAGGAAGAAATTATTTTAAAATGTTGGATTGTCACCAATAACAGGTTTACTACAGATGCTATCGATTTTGCAAATTGTTCAGAATTGAATTTATTAAGTTGGAATTATCCTGAGGACAATAATTTAAAAACAAAAAATGACAACGGTAATCTCTATCCTGTAACTTGTTTAACTACATTATCACTCGCTGAAAAGGATAAATTGTTAATCTTGAATGTAATTTTGGTGAAAGAGATTATAAATAATTCAGATTGTTTAGAAAAAATTGAATTGAGCAATAGCCGAATTAAAAATGTATTAAAAGAAGCTTCGGATTTGTGTGGATATATTTGAAAATAATGGATTTTGGATTGTTTAATTTTAAATTCAAATCAAATGAAAATTAAATTTATTGGGGGAGCGGGAACTGTAACTGGTTCTAAAACATTAATCGAAAGCAATGGAGTTCGGATTTTGATAGATTGCGGTCAATTTCAAGGGATTAAGCCTTTGCGCGAACTCAACTGGGAACCATTACCTATTTTACCTTCAACTCTAGATTTTGTTTTGTTGACCCATGGACATTTAGACCATTGTGGTTGGTTACCCAGATTAGTTAATCAAGGTTTTAAAGGTAAAATTTATTGTACAAGCCCTACTATGGCTGTTGCCAAGTTGATTCTTCTGGACAGTGCTAAAATTCAGGAAGAAGAAGCAAGAATTGCTAATGAAGGGAAATTTTCTAAACATGAAGTTGCTGAACCGCTTTATACAGTAGGGCAAGCGCAAAAAGTTTTCCCACATTTTAGAGTCATTAAAATCAATGAATCCATTCCCTTAGATGCAGAAATTTCGGCTGTTTTTTTTAATGCAGGACATATTATTGGCGCCTGTAGCATTGAAGTAACGCTTGAAAATAAAACATTGGTTTTTTCAGGAGATATAGGGCGTGATAATGATGTGCTGCTGTATCCGCCAACCAAGCCTAAAAAAGGGGATTATATATTTCTAGAAAGTACCTATGGAGATCGACTTCATCCCAATACGGATGCTAAACTAGAACTGGAAATGTATATCAACAATACAGTCGAAAAGGGAGGAACTGTCATTATTCCCAGTTTTGCCGTTGAGCGCGCCCAAATGATTATGTACTTGCTATGGCAACTTAAGGAAGAAGGCAAAATTCCTAATATTCCCTATATTATTGATACTCCAATGGGAATTAATGCGTTGGAAATTTTTATCAATAATAAAAATTGGCATAAATTATCGGTGCATGATTGTACCGAAATGAGTAAAATGTTCACACTGGTTTCTGATTATCAGGAAACGATTGAAACTATTTTTGATGAACAGCCTAAAGTAGTGATTGCAGCAAGCGGAATGGTCACTGGTGGTAGGGTTTTGACTTATCTGGAACATTATATCGGTTTGCCTGAAACGACGGTAATCATAGTTGGTTATCAGGCCGAAGGAACACGCGGAAGAAAATTATTGGAAGGAGCAAAAGAAATTAAAATACATGGTAAATATTACCAAGTTCTTGCAAAATTTCTTGAGATAGAAGGATTGTCAGCACATGGTGATCAAAAAGATTTGCTGAATTGGCTTTCTGCATTGGAAAATAAACCTAAAAAAGTATTTTTAGTCCATGGTGAAAATGCGCCTGCTGATGAACTTCGAATAAAAATTCAGGAGAAATATGGTTTTGATTGTAAAGTTCCTTTGATGGGACAAGAGTTTGAGCTTTAATTTTTTAACAGAACTTTGATTTTATAGATTGATTAAATCAGTATTTTTGCAAAATGAAATTCAAAAAGCACATCAGTATTCTTCTTGCTTTTTTCCTGTTGGTTTCCAATGTGGGATTGGCTTTCGATGTGCATTATTGTGGTGATAAAATCGCTTCAGTTTCTTTGAAAACTCCTTTTTTATCTCAGGATTTTGAAAAAAATTGTTGCGGAAAAATCGAAAAAAAATCAGCTTGCTGCAAAGATAAAGTAGTTCATTTTCAAAAGAAATCAGATAATTTACTTATAAAAGCATTTTCTTTAAATACGGATATTCCATTTTTAATTGAAGAATGGGATCCAATTGTTTTTTCTGGAGTTGCCAATTTTAAAAGCTTCGAAAAGAACTCTTATTACTGCGACGCTCATTCGCCGCCACTTTTTAAGCTTTACAGCCAATATATTTTCTACGCCTGATTTTAATGTTTTTTAAAAGTCAAATCATTTTGTATGATTTGAAATTACTTCTTATAAACATTAAAATATTTTGCCATGCAAAAATCAATAACGCTATTTGTTATTATTTTGTTTTCAATTACGCTGTTTTCTCAAGAAAAACTGAATGAAGTCAAAGTGATAAAAAAGCAAAAAGGGATTCAGAAATCATTTACGGTAACGGGTAATACCACGCTAATTACAAGCAAAGAGTTACTTAAAGCAGCCTGTTGTAATCTAGCCGAAAGTTTTGAAACGAATCCATCGATTGATGTTAGTTTTTCAGATGCTTTGACTGGAACAAAACAAATCAAAATGCTGGGGTTGACCAGTCCCTATTTGATGATTACCGAAGAAAATATCCCCTCAGTCCGTGGGGCATCTCAAGCATACGGATTGTCATTTACGCCGGGAACTTGGGTCGAAAGTATCCAGATCACTAAAGGAGCCGGAAGTGTAGTGAATGGATATGAAAGTATTTCGGGGCAAATTAATACGGAATTAATTAAACCCATCAATGATATTCCATTTTTTCTGAATGCCTATGGTTCGTCAGATTCCCGCTTTGAATTGAACACCCATTTCAATAGAAAAATATCAGATAAATGGAGTAGCAGTCTGTTTCTTCACGGAAATACAAGAATTGCAAAAACGGATATGAATAATGATGGTTTTTTGGATAATCCGTTAGCCAAACAAATCAATATTCTTAATAGATACCAATATTACAATCCCGAAAAAGGTTGGGTGAGTTTTATTAATTTCAGGTATATGAATGATGAAAAACAAACCGGAGAATTAGACTTTGATCAAGACAAAGACAAAGGAACTACAAATTATTGGGGTTCTGAAATCAACACGAAACGATTTGATGTTTCCACAAAAGTGGGGTATGTTTTTAAAGACTTGCCTTATCAGAGTATAGGTTTTCAGAATGCTTTTAACAGCCATAATCAACAGTCTTATTTTGGTTTGAACCAATACAATATTAAACAAAGCAGTTATTATTCGAACTTGATTTTCAATTCGATTATCAGTAACATAATGAATAAGTTTGCTGCGGGTTTGAATTTTACATATGATAAATACCAAGAATTTGTCAATATAAATGACTTTTCTAGAATTGATAATTCAGTGGGTGCTTTTTTCGAGTATACCTATGACAATGAAGATAATTTCAGTATCATTCTGGGCGGAAGAATTGATAATCACAATCGTTTAGGAACTTTTTTGACCCCAAGATTGCATGTGCGATACAATCCTTGGGAAAAGGGAGTTTTGCGATTTTCAGCAGGTAGAGGAAAGCGAAGTGCTAATATTTTTGCCGAAAATCAACAGCTTTTTGCGAGTTCAAGAACATTTGATGTTTTAGACTCAAACGGTAAAATATATGGATTGAATCCAGAAATCGCTTGGAATTATGGTGTGAGTTTTGTTCAAAAATTTATACTCTTCGGCAAAAGTGCAGATGTTGGGTTTGATTTTTACAGAACGGATTTTCAGAATCAGGTAATTGTTGATGTTTTACAAAGCCCACAACAAGTTTTGTTTTATAATTTGAATGGGAAGTCGGTTGCCAATAGTTTACAAGTGGAATTCAATTATGAAATTTTGGATCATTTCAATTTCCGCTCAGCCTATAAATATTATGATGTAAGGACGGACTATATTTCTGGAAATTATCAAAAGCCGTTGCAAGCGAAACACCGCTTTTTTGGAAATTTGGAATATGAAACCCACATTGGAGAGAAAGGGAAACAATGGAAATTTGATTATACTTTCAATTGGATTGGAAAACAGCAATTGCCCAATACAGCAAGCAATCCAATGAATGATAGATTGCCGGAATTTTCGCCTTCTTATTCGTTGATGAATGCCCAAATTACAAGAACTTTTTCTTCCACATTTGAAATGTATGTAGGTGGGGAGAATATTGGGAATTATACACAGGAAAAAGTGATACTTGGCAGTGAAAATCCTTTTGGACCAAATTTTGATACTTCAATAGTATACGCACCTGTTTTTGGTCAAATGTATTATGCGGGATTGCGATTTAAAATAAAATAAGCACAGCGTAAAATTATTAACCACAATAGAAAAAGTAAAAATGAAAAATATTATTTTAATACTAATGGTAAGTTTTCTTGGATTTACTGTTCAGGCTCAAGAGAAGAAGAATAAAAATGCTAAATATGTAGCAGAAGTAAACGGGAATTGTGAACAATGTCAGAAACGAATTCAAAAAGCAGCTTATTCACTTGCTGGAGTGAAATCCGCAATTTGGAGTATAGAAACACATCAATTGAGTTTGATTTTGAATGAAGAAAAGTGTTCCCCACTAGATGTGAAAAGAGCCATTGCAAAAGTAGGTCATGATACGGATGAAGTGAAAGCGACAAGCGAAGATTATCAAAGTCTTCATAGTTGTTGTCTGTATGAGCGACAATAATTCTCAAACCCAAAGTGAAAGTTTTGGGTTTTTTATTTTTGTTTAAATGATACGATTTAAAATGGGTTTGTAATTAAGTTTAACAGGGTTGATTAGTGCTTTTATGCGTTAATTAAACTTTAAAATACCGCAATAAATTGTGGTTAAGGTAATTTATTCTTACTTTCACGCACGAATATATTAAATTACAAATTGATTTATGAATAATTTCGAATGGACACAATTACTCGATCCAGAGTTTTATATTACCTTAAAAATAGCAGGAGTTCAGATAGGTTTATACATAGTTTTATTTATTATTTTTGCCGAAACTGGGCTTTTTGCCGGTTTTTTCCTTCCAGGTGACAGTTTGCTTTTCCTTGCAGGAATTTACAGTAAAGATTTGGTTCAAAATATGGTGTCTATAGAAAGTGAATTTATAAATGTTACTTTATTGTCACTAATGGTTGCTGTTGCAGGAATTTTTGGGAACATGGTGGGGTATTGGTTTGGAGCAAAAAGCGGGTATTATTTATTTAAAAAAGAAGATACTTTTTGGTTCAAGAAAAAATACCTGTTGCAGTCAAAAGATTTCTTTGAAAAATATGGTGGGAAAGCCATAATATTTGCTCGTTTTTTACCAATTTTCAGAACTTTTGCGCCAATTGTGGCTGGAATAGTATCTATGGATAAAAGCAAATTTATGTTCTTCAATATTTTAAGTTCTTTTTTATGGGCTTTTATTTTAATTTTTTCCGGTCATTATTTGTACGGTGTCTTTTTAGAAAATTTTGGAATTGATTTGAAAGAGCATATCGAATATATTATAATAATAATTGTTTTGATTACTACGGTTCCTGTTTTATTCAAGCTTTTGAAAAAAAGGGTGCATATAAAATAAAAATTAATTTTAGTTGCACTGTCCTGAAAAAGTTGACAAGACACATAAATAAAAAAAGCTCTGTTTCAATTAAGAAACGGAGCTTTTTTTATTTAAAAATGAGAATGAATTACATCATTCCTGGCATACCGCCACCCATTGGGTTTCCGCCACCATGATCTTCTTTAATATCGATCAAAGCACATTCGGTAGTCAAGATCATACCAGCTACTGAAGCTGCATTTTCTAAAGCCACACGCGTTACTTTTTTAGGATCGATAATACCTGCTTTAAGCATATCAACATATTCGTCAGTTTTTGCATTGTAACCAAAATCACCTGAACCTTCGGCAACTTTTGCAACAACAACTGAACCTTCAAGACCTGCATTTTCAACAATAGTTCTCAATGGAGATTCTACTGCTCGAGATACAATTTGAATTCCTGTTGCTTCATCAGCATTGTCAGCTTTAATAGTACGAAGTGCAT
This sequence comes from Flavobacterium esculini, assembly GCF_048284325.1. Taxonomy (NCBI): domain Bacteria; kingdom Pseudomonadati; phylum Bacteroidota; class Flavobacteriia; order Flavobacteriales; family Flavobacteriaceae; genus Flavobacterium; species Flavobacterium esculini. The sequence goes on from NZ_JBLVPI010000007.1 coordinate 175,581, forward strand.
TTTTAGCTCTTAATAAAGCAACACCACCACCGGCAACAATTCCTTCTTCAACAGCAGCACGAGTTGCGTGAAGTGCATCGTCAACTCTGTCTTTTTTCTCTTTCATTTCTACTTCAGAAGCAGCACCAACATAAAGTACAGCAACTCCACCGGCTAATTTAGCCAAACGTTCTTGCAATTTTTCTTTGTCATAATCAGAAGTTGTAGCTTCCATTTGACCTTTGATTTGGTTTACGCGATTTTTAATCATGTCAGCTTCGCCAGCACCACTTACAATTGTTGTATTGTCTTTATCGATAGTCACTTTTTTAGCAGTTCCTAACATTTCGATAGTTGTGTTTTCTAAGGTGTATCCTCTTTCTTCTGAAATTACTGTTCCTCCGGTTAAGATAGCAATATCTTCAAGCATTGCTTTTCTTCTGTCTCCAAAACCAGGTGCTTTTACAGCAGCGATTTTCAAAGCTCCACGTAATTTATTCACTACTAATGTAGATAATGCTTCACCATCAACATCTTCAGCAATAATCAATAATGGTTTTCCAGATTGAGCAACAGGTTCCAAAACTGGTAATAATTCTTTTAATGAAGAAACTTTTTTGTCGTATAAAAGGATGTAAGGATTTTCCAATTCTACTTCCATTTTCTCTGAATTAGTCACAAAATAAGGAGAAAGATATCCTCTGTCAAATTGCATGCCTTCCACAACATCAACATAAGTATCTGTTCCTTTAGCCTCTTCAACAGTGATAACACCTTCTTTTCCTACTTTTGCGAAAGCAGTAGCGATTAACTCACCAATTACTTCGTCATTATTAGCAGAAATTGAAGCAATTTGTTTGATTTTTTCAGAATCACTTCCTACTACTTTTGCTTGTTTTGCTAAGTCAGCTACAATAGCTTCAACCGCTTTGTCAATACCGCGTTTCAAATCCATTGGATTTGCTCCTGCAGCAACGTTTTTCAAACCTTCTTTTACTATTGCTTGTGCCAAAACAGTTGCAGTTGTAGTTCCGTCTCCAGCTAAATCATTCGTTTTAGACGCTACTTCCTTTACCATTTGAGCTCCCATATTTTCCAATGGATCTTTCAATTCAATCTCTTTTGCAACGGTAACACCATCTTTAGTAACAGTTGGCCCACCAAAAGCTTTTCCAATAATTACGTTACGCCCTTTTGGTCCTAAAGTTACTTTTACTGCATTTGCCAATGCATCAACACCACGCTTTAATCCGTCACGTGCTTCAATATCAAATTTTATATCTTTTGCCATTTCTTTTTGTTTTCGTCACCCGGCCCTCTCCAAAAGAGAGGGAGCCAAGATGAAATATTATTAAATAATTTATTTGTTTATTTCATTTCCTCTCCTTCGGGGAGGTTGGGATAGGTTTTAGATAATTGCTAAAATATCGTCTTCACGCATGATCAAATAATCTTTTCCTTCCAGTTTCAATTCAGTTCCTGCATATTTTCCGTAAAGAACAGAATCACCAATTTTTACAGTCATTGTGTGGTCCTTTGTTCCGTTTCCAACAGCAACTACAGTTCCTTTTTGTGGTTTTTCTTTAGCTGTATCTGGAATAAAAATCCCTGACGCAGTTTTAGTTTCAGCTGCTACTGGTTCAATAAGAACTCTGTCTGAAAGTGGTTTAATGTTTAAAGCCATGATTTTATTTTTTTTTATTATTTTTATGATTGCATTTAAGATTTCAGAAATTGTGCCATCCTAGTATAACTGACATATTTTCTTATAAAAAATGCCAGCTTTGACAGGCTGGCATTTAGAAAAAAAAGTGTTGTTTTATTTTGCTGGATTTGTTTCAACAGGTGTGTTTTGAACTGGAGATGCTGGAGCAGCAGTTGCCGGTGCAGTAGTTCCTGTTTGTTCAATAATTTTAGAATCATTATCACTTAATGCTCCTGTAAAGCTTAAACTTGAAAGTAATATAAGTGCAATTAAAATAGTAGCAAGTGTCCAAGTGCTTTTGTCTAAAAAATCTGTTGTTTTTTGTACACCACCTAGCATTTGAGAACCGCCTATAGTTGAAGATAATCCACCACCTTTAGGGTTTTGAACCATTATTACTACGATTAATAGGAAACAAACTATTGTTATTAAAACTAAAAAAATTGAAAATGTGCTCATTGTTTAATTATTGTTTTGTTGTAAAATCTTAATATCCGCTATGCGGTCTGCAAAGAAACTACTTTTTTCTGGATATTTCAAAATTAATATTTCATAAGCTTGAATCGCTTTTTGATATTTTTTTTGTTCCAAATAAACCCGTGCTAAAGTCTCCGTCATCAAATAGGAATTGTCGTCTTTATTAAGGTCAAAAGTAACTGTTGATGCAACCCCATGTTTTACAGGTGAAATCTTCGGACTGGTTTCTATAAATTTATCGATTAACGCTGCTTTTTTCTTTTTATCTTCATCTTTTATCGGTAGGGTTTTAGAAGGTTTTACACTTTCCGTTTCTCTGACAATAGGCTGTGTTCGGGATAATTGAAGCCATTCTTGGAAGGAATGCTTTTCACTTATGGAAAAATCCAAAGGAGTTCCAATCGCTAATTTCTCTTCTGTAGTTTTTAAATTTTCATTAGGTTCTAAAGGTAAAGCTTCCTTTATAGAAGTAAGAATCGATTGCTCCAGAGTATTTATCTTGTGCTCCAGTTTTTCTTTATGAATAATTATCTCACTATCAACTACTGTAATGTCAAGAAGCGCTACTATTTTTTTATCGTATAAATCTTTTTGAATAGCAGTAAAAGTATCCGAAGTAATAAAGTCAAACAATACCGTTCTGTCAGTCGTATGTGCGGCAGTAACTTTCAAGGCAAAATTATACTTAAAACTATTTTGATTATAAAGACCTTTTAAACGTAAAGCTCTGGCACTTTGAAAATATGGAAATTCATCCAATACATTTCCCAATGCTTCCGTTTGCTTTTCATTGATAGCATCTGGTCTGTTTATTAAATAAGTATAATCGGTTACGTTCATAAAGGTTATTCGTTTATTTGGTTATTCGTTTATTTGTTCTTCGATTAACCGAATCAACAAATTACCGAATCAACACCTCATTTACCATTTAGCAAGAGAGTCATTAAAGATATCTTGGGTGATTCTCTCGAAGATTTCTTTCAATGCACTATTCAAAGTAGAACCTACAAGTTGTTGCTCAGCCGGATAATCATAATAAAACTCAAATGTTTTTTCAAAATCATCTGTTTCTTTGTTTTTATTGGTAAACCGAACATTTACCCTTATTTTTAATCTGTTTTGAGAAGCTTGTTGATCGGCAGTTGCGGTCATAGGGCTTACTCTATAATCTACAATTTCCCCTTCGTAAGTTAAATCTGCACCGCTTTTTACTAAATTTAAGTTGGTTTGATTCTGAATAATGTCTTGCAATGCCAGCGTAAAAGTTCTGTCAATTCCAGGTTCAATCAATTCTGCATTGTTTTGGAAAAAATTAACCTGAAATGTTTTTGCATCAATTTTTCCTGTTCCGGTAAAGTTGTAAACAGAGCAACTATTGAAAGTTACTGCGATTAACAAAATAAAAATATATTTTATGTTTTTCATTCTAAATTTTAAAATTGCTTCACCAGTTTGCTAACGCTCGGGTCAAAGATATTCATTTTCAATTTGATTTTTTACAAATCGAATTGTTTGATTTTTCGATATAAAGTTCTTTCGGAAATCCCTAATTCATCTGCGGCAGCTTTTCGTTTTCCTTTATTTTTTTCCAATGATTTTTTAATCATTTCAATTTCTTTCTGCTCTAATCTCAAGATTTCCTCTTCCTCTTCGATTGTTTCAGCAAACTGGTAGCTATCGTCATTCTCCTGATAACGTTCTTCTTTATTTGGAGTGGTAATCAAAGCGGTTCTTGGTTCTTCTTCAAAATCTATTTCACTGTCATTCTCTTGGGAACCATATATTTTTTTGATTAAATTTTGATTTGTTTCTTGCACTTTAGAACTTCCACTTTGCATTAGTTCCAAAGTGAGTTTTTTCAAGTCGTGCAAATCACTTTTCATGTCAAAAAGTACTTTGTATAAAATTTCTCTTTCGGTATTGAAATCGCTGTCACCTTTCTTGTCTTTAATTACTGACGGTAAGTTGGTGCCTTCGGCAGGTAAATAAGATTGTAAAGTTACTGCGGAAATTTCACGATTCGTTTCCAAAACCGAAATTTGTTCTGCTACGTTTCTCAATTGACGGATGTTACCGCTCCAACGAAATTTTTGCAAAACTCCAACAGCACTTTCGTCTAATTTTAAAGGCGGCATCTTGTATTTATGTGCAAAGTCAGATGCAAATTTTCTAAATAGCAAGTGAATATCTTCTTTTCGTTCTCGCAACGGAGGTAAAGTAATATCTACGGTGCTCAATCGATAATACAAATCTTCACGGAATTTCCCTTTTTCGATAGCATTAAACAAATTAACATTGGTAGCAGCTACAATTCGCACATCAGTTTTTTGGACTTGTGAAGAACCTACTTTTATGAATTCGCCATTTTCCAAAACACGAAGCAACCGCACTTGAGTAGTCAAAGGCAATTCACCAACTTCATCAAGGAAAATAGTTCCGCCGTCAGCCACTTCAAAATATCCTTCACGTGTGTTGGTTGCACCTGTAAAAGCACCTTTTTCATGTCCAAAAAGTTCACTGTCAATCGTTCCTTCAGGAATGGCTCCACAGTTTACAGCAATGTATTTTCCATGTTTTCTATGTGAAAGCGAATGAATGATTCTCGGGATATTCTCTTTTCCAACACCACTTTCACCAGCAACTAATACTGAAATATCAGTAGGCGCAACCTGAATGGCTTTTTCTATGGCACGATTGAGCTTTGGGTCATTCCCAATAATCTCAAATCGTTGTTTTATAGCTTGAACTGATTCCATATTTTTTAATTTTGCACGAATTTCGTAAATTATTAAAACTGATTTTTTTGTTTAAATAATATATTCGATTCGTAGAATCTACTATTGTGGTTTTGTTAATGTGTCTTTCAAAGGGACTGTTTTTTCAACTTTATGTTTTGGAAAATAGGTTCTAATGATAAAGAATGTAATTCCAAATCCAATTATAAAAGTAACTAAACCAATTATTATATTTTTTCTTAACATTTTACTCTTTTAAATTTTTTTTATGAATTTAATTTCAGCTAATTTTCTTAATTCATTTCACTCAATCCAATCGCTTCCCCTTTCAAAGTCCCGCTGGTACAACTCAAAATTCTCACATTCACAAATTCCCCAATTTTATAATCCTCCTTTGGAAAAACTACGGTAATACTTTGTGAATTCCTTCCAGAAAACTCTTCTGTTGATTTTTTGGAAACTTTTTCTACCAAAACTTCTACAGTTTGACCAATGAATTCTTCACTGCGCAACCAAGCATGTTTTTGTTGTAAATCGACAATTTCCTGCAATCTTCTTGCTTTCGTTTCATCGGTTACGTCATCTTCCATTTTTCTTCCTGCTAAAGTCCCCGGACGTTCGGAATACGAATACATATAACCAAAATTATACTTGACATATTCCATTAAACTCATTGTGTCTTGATGATCTTGTTCGGTTTCTGTTGGGAAACCAGCAATCATATCTTGCGAAATGGAGCCGTTCGGAATAATAGTTCTGATTTTATCAATCAAAGTCATGTATTCTTCACGCGTATGCAAACGGTTCATTTCTTTTAGGATTCTATTACTCCCAGATTGGACAGGCAAGTGAATGTGCTTACATATATTAGGATGTTTTGCAATTACATGCAAAATACTTTCGTGCATGTCTTGTGGATTGGATGTCGAAAATCGAATGCGCATTTTTGGAAAACCAATTGCGACCATTTCTAGTAATTGGTCGAAATCTACAGCAGTTGCTTTTTGTATTTCGGTAGCATTTTCGAAATCTTTTTTCAAACCGCCGCCGTACCATAAATAACTATCCACATTTTGACCCAAAAGTGTAATTTCTTTAAAGCCTTTGTTCCACAAATCCTGAATTTCTTTGATGATACTTTGCGGTTCACGGCTGCGTTCTCGTCCACGAGTGAATGGCACCACACAAAACGTACACATATTATCGCAACCACGGGTGATAGAAACCAAAGCCGTAATTCCGTTGCTCATTAATCGCACAGGCGAAATATCTCCATAAGTCTCATCTTTCGATAAAATCACGTTAATCGCATCACGTCCTTCTTCCACTTCTTGCAAAAGGTTTGGTAAATCTTTATAAGCATCAGGACCTACAACAAGGTCTACAATTTTTTCTTCTTCCAGAAATTGACTTTTCAAACGTTCCGCCATACAGCCTAAAACGCCCACTTTCATCTTTGGATTAATGCGTTTCACTGCATTGTATTTTTCTAGACGTTTGCGAATAGTCTGCTCCGCTTTATCCCGAATAGAACAAGTATTTACCAAAACCAAATCGGCTTCCTCTAGAATTTGTGTGGTATTATATCCGTTTCCAGATAGAATAGAAGCTACGATTTCACTATCCGAAAAATTCATCGCACAGCCATAACTTTCTATAAATAATTTTTTGGTATTCTCGGGTTTATGTTCTAGAACAAGACTTTCGCCTTGTTTACTTTCTTCAATAATCTTTTCCATCCTATATTTTCAAAGCACAAAGATAACGCAATTCAAATAAATATGACAAGATGTCAGACGAAGAATTAACAAAATTTAAGGGATTTTAGAATGAAGATTAACGATTGCAGATTTAAGATTTTGCAAGATTAATTTAGAAATGACTTATTTAATGATTTTTGGCAGTTTTTACATCTGAAATCAAAATTCGTTAATCAAAAATCTGAAATCTTTATAAAAGCTATTTACTTCGTCAGTTCGCTCCGCTCGTGTCCCGCTTTCCGTTACAATCCCGACCCTTCGGGACTCACAAAAAAAGTAAAAGTTTCCTGTTCTAAAAAGAGCTTCCGTTGGTCGCTTTTTTAGAACAGGAAACTTTTACTTTTTTGCTCTAAGGCTTTTCACTGTAATAAGGGCTAAAAAACAGTCGAGTATGGTCATAACTTACCTATTAATGATTGTGAAATAGTTCAAAAATAAAATCAAAAGCCCGATATTTAAAAAAAATAGATACTTTTGTCCCAGAAAAATAGAGTAATGGCAAAGAATTTAGTTATAGTTGAGTCCCCTGCAAAGGCAAAAACAATCGAGAAATTTCTAGGAAGTGATTTTCAAGTAGAGTCCAGTTATGGACATATTGCTGACTTACCTTCCAAAGAAATTGGTGTAGATGTAGAAAATGGTTTTAAACCCAAATATGAAGTTTCTGCCGATAAAAAAGCATTGGTAACCAAATTAAAAGGATTAGCCAAAAAAGCTGAAATGGTTTGGTTAGCAAGTGATGAGGATCGTGAGGGTGAGGCTATTTCTTGGCATCTTGCCGAAGAATTAAAATTAGACAAAAAGAAAACCAAGCGAATTGTTTTTCACGAAATCACTAAAACTGCGATTCTAAAAGCGATTGATAATCCACGAGAAATCGATTATAATTTAGTCAATGCACAACAAGCCCGTCGTGTTTTGGACAGATTAGTTGGTTATGAATTGTCGCCTGTACTTTGGAGAAAAATAAAAGGAGGACTTTCTGCGGGTCGTGTACAATCGGTTTCCGTTCGTTTGATTGTAGAAAGAGAAAGAGAAATTCAGAATTTCAAAGCCGTTGCAACGTATTCTATTGTAGCCGAATTCACTAACGAAGCCGGAAAAGCATTCAAAGCAAAACTGCCTAAAAATTTCAATACTAAAAAAGAAGCCGAAGATTTTTTAAATAAAAATATTGGTTCTACCTATAAAGTTTCAGATTTAGAAACGAAACCTACCAAAAAATCACCAACGGGTCCGTTTACAACTTCGACTTTACAACAAGAAGCGGCAAGAAAATTATATTTGCCTGTTGGAATTACGATGCAACTCGCACAGCGTTTATACGAAGCGGGATTGATCACCTATATGAGAACGGATAGTGTGAACTTATCTAAGGATGCAATGGAAGCTGCCCAGGCCGAAATTATCAAATCGTACGGAAAGGAATTCTCAAAACCTCGAACATTTGTTAATAAAAGCAAAGGTGCACAGGAAGCACACGAAGCAATTCGTCCAACGGATATGTCACGTCACACGGTAGATATCGACAGAGACCAAGCGCGTTTGTATGATTTGATTTGGAAAAGAACCTTGGCTTCGCAAATGAGTGACGCGCAATTAGAACGTACTAACGTGAAAATCGAGGCGAACAATCATGGCGATATTTTCACAGCATCTGGAGAAGTTTTACTTTTTGAAGGTTTCTTGAAAGTATACCTTGAAGGTCATGATGACGATGAGGAGGAGCAAGAAGGAATGTTGCCTGCGATGAAAGTAAATGAAAAATTACAAAATAATTACATCACTGCAACAGAAAGATATTCTCGTGCAGCTGCAAGATATACAGAGGCTTCTTTGGTAAAAAAATTAGAAGAATTAGGAATAGGTCGTCCTTCTACTTATGCACCAACAATTTCTACAATTATCAATAGAAATTATGTTGAGAAAGGAAATCTCGACGGTCAGGAACGTAATTATACGCAATTGACTTTGCAATCTGGGAAAGTAGGGGAGAAGTTACTGAAAGAAAATACGGGCTCTGATAAAGGGAAGTTAGTTCCTACGGATATCGGAACAATTGTTACGGATTTCTTGGTTAAGAATTTCGGAAACATTCTCGATTATAATTTCACTGCAAAAGTGGAACAGGATTTTGATGAAATTGCAGAAGGAAATATTGTTTGGACAAAAATGATGCAAGAGTTCTATGATAAGTTTCACCCAACGGTAAAAGATGTAGAGGCTAATGCGGATAGAGAAAGTGGCGAAAGAATTCTGGGAACAGATCCAAAAACAGGGAAGCCAGTTTCAGTGCGTTTAGGGAAATTTGGACCAATGGCTCAAATTGGGGCTGCAGATGATGAAGAGAAAAAGTTTGCCAGTTTACTGGCGGATCAAAATATTGGAAATATTACTTTAGAGGAAACTTTAAATTTATTTTTGTTGCCAAAAAATCTTGGAAATTATAAAGATGAGGAGGTTGAAGTGAGTAATGGCCGTTTTGGCCCGTATATTCGCCATGGTGCGGCTTTTGTTTCTTTGCCAAAAGGAGAAAATCCTTTGGATGTAGATTTCGAAAGAGCGAAAGAATTAATTGATGAAAAAGCAATAGCTGATGCGCCAATTGCAGTTTATAAAGGAGAAGGTGTTCAGAAAGGTGTGGGACGTTTTGGTCCGTTTATCAAATGGAACGGTTTGTTTATAAATGTAAGCAAGAAGTATAATTTTGATAATTTGTCACAATCAGATGTTGAAGAATTGATTGAGGATAAATTGCAAAAAAATATTGATAAGGTTTTGCATAACTGGGAAGAGGAAGGGATTTTAGTTGAAAAAGCCCGTTGGGGACGTTCCGTTATTACCAAGGGAAAAATCAAAATTGAATTAAGTAAAGATGTTGATGCCACAAAATTGACATTAGCAGAAGTTCAGGAAATGATTGCCAAGAAAACCCCAGCTAAAAAAGTAGCTGCCAAAAAAGCTCCGGCAAAGAAAGCCGTAGCAAAGAAACCAGTAGCAAAAAAGAAATAAAATGGAATTTGATTTTCTGAAACCCGTAGATGATGAAATCCTTAGTTATATACATGGATTGACTTCTCAGCAATTGGGGAGTAAAATTGTGTTGCATACCAATGAACAGTTTCCGGATTTAAATAAGATTAAAATTGCTATAATAGGTGTTTTAGAAAATCGAGGAGATAAAAAAGCTATTTCTGATGTTGATTTAATACCGCTTAGGAAAGAGTTGTATGGATTATTTCCTGGAAATTGGGATGCCTCAATTGCGGATTTGGGAGATATTCTTGCTGGTAATTCGGTTGAGGATACTTATTTTGCACTAAAGAAAGTTGTTGCAAGTCTAATCAAGAAAAGGATTACTCCTATAGTTATAGGAGGTTCTCAAGATTTGACGTATGCACTTTATAGAGCCTATGATGATTTAGAACAAATGGTCAATTTGGTTTCCATTGATAATAAATTTGATTTCGGGAAAGATGAAGAAGCCGTTTCAGTTTCATCATATTTAACAAAAATAATTGTAGACGAACCTAATAATCTTTTTAACTATTGTAATATAGGATATCAAACGTATTTCAATTCGCAGGAAGAAATAGATTTGATTGAAAAATTGTTTTTTGATGGGTACAGATTGGGTGAGATTTCAAATAATATTGCTCTTGCGGAACCGGTTTTTAGAGATGCAGATTTAGTGAGTATTGATTTGAATTCAATTAAGTCATCTGATTCAGGGAATTTTGTTTCATTTGCGCCTAATGGATTTAATGGAAAAGAAATTTGTTCTTTGTCCAGATATGCAGGAATAAGTGATAAGGTATCTTCTTTTGGTATATTCAATCATAATAATTCGGTACAAGAATCTGTTGTCATTGCGCAGGTCATTTGGTATTTCATAGAAGGATTTCATTATCGTTCTAATGAGTATCCTTTTGGGAGCAAGGAAAATTATTTAAAATATATCGTTCCATTAGAGGAAGAGGAACTTGTTTTTTATAAAAGCGATAAAACTGACCGTTGGTGGATAGAAATACCATTTATTTCAAACGGTAATAATAAATTAAAGAGAAATACGTTATTACCGTGTTCCTATGATGAATATTTATTGGCATGCAATCAAGAATTACCTGAAAGATGGTGGAAAGCGCAAAGAAAAAACATTTTATAATTAATGTTTTTTAAATTTATCTAAATCCATAAAATCACCTTAGTTATTAAGATAATTTTATGTGTGTAATATTACAAAATTCACATAAAAATCACTTTTCACGCATTGTATCGATTTTTTTAGCACTTTATCGATGAAATATTTTTTTTGTATTTTATTTAACTTTATTTTTGGGCTTGAATTAATTTAACAATGAAAAATATTGTTTTATTAATAAATAATAAATAGGTTTACGCAATTTTAAGACGAAGAATAGATAATCCAAACTTATATGAAGAATTTCATTGTATTTACGGCAATTTTGACACTGTTAATTGGCTGTGGTAAATCAAGCGACAAAGGAGAGTTAGTTGGTATAAATGGAGGTAAGTGGCATCCAGAGAAACCTTATGGGATGGCTTTAATTCCAGGTGGTGCTTTTATAATGGGTAAATCAGATGATGATTTAGCCGATGTTGAAGATGCGCCTACAAAAACAGTAACGGTTCGTTCTTTTTATATGGATGAAACTGAAATTACCAATAGTGAATACCGTCAATTTGTAGAATGGGTAAAAGACTCAACAATGAGAGTTCGATTAGCTATTCTTGCTGATGAAAGTGGTCAAAAAGCAGGTGATGGAAAAGGGAAAGGTAAAAATGCCGGGAGTATTGGTGATTTTGCTTTTAATGATTCAGATCCTGAAAAGATGACAGCATATGATAAATATATGTATGATAATTATTACAGTATAGGTACTGCTGATGATCCTTATGCCGGAAGAAAATTGAATAAAAAAGTAAAATTAATAAAAGATACCAAGTTATATCCAGATGAATATTATACTGAAGTGATGGATTCTATGTACTTACCAATAGAAGCTTCTTATAATGGATTACGTACAATAGATGTAAATAAATTGAAATTCCGTTATTCTTGGATGGATATTCAGGCTGCTGCCAAAGCTAAAGTTGGTAAAAGAAAAGATTTTATTAAAACAGAAGAAGTAAATGTGTATCCTGACACAACAGTTTGGATCAAAGATTTTGCTTATTCGTATAATGAGCCAATGCATAATGACTATTTCTGGCACAAAGCATATGGAGATTATCCAGTTGTAGGTGTAAAATGGACACAAGCCAAAGCTTTTTGTGCGTGGAGAACTTTGAATAAAAACACTTATATAAAATCTAAAAAGAAAGGTCATGATTTAATAAATTCGTTTAGATTACCAACAGAAGCAGAATGGGAATATTCGGCTAGAGGAGGATTGCAGTCTGCAACATACCCTTGGGGTGGACCATATACTAAAAATGACAGAGGTTGTTTTCTTGCTAATTTCAAACCAAACAGAGGAGATTATGCAGCAGATGAAGCTTTGTATACTGTAGAGGCAAAATCGTATGAGCCAAACGGATATAATTTGTATAACATGGCTGGCAATGTTTCGGAATGGACAGATTCATCATATGACCCAAATGCATATGAGTATGTTTCTTCAATGAATCCAAATGTTCTGGATGCTTCAAATAAACGTAAAGTAGTTCGTGGAGGTTCCTGGAAAGATGTTGCTTATTTCCTACAAGTAAGTACAAGGGATTTTGAATATGCGGATTCTGCAAGAAGCTTTATTGGTTTTAGAACCGTTCAGGATTACATGGGATTGCAAACTACCGGAAGTAACAAAAGAGGTAAATAATAAATAACTATAAAAGAAACCAAATCTTTAAATAACTAACCCCAAAAAAAAACATTATGGCATTACTTAGCAAAAAAACAATGAATTTCGCATACGGAATGGGAGCGGCAGTTGTAATCATTGGAGCATTATTCAAAATTACTCACCTTGAATTTGGTTTTATAACAGGAAACTTAATGTTAACCATTGGACTTGTTGTAGAAGCTGCTATTTTCGCTCTTTCTGCATTTGAGCCAGTTGATGATGATTTGGATTGGACATTAGTTTATCCAGAACTTGCTAATGGTAAAGCAGCGGGTGTAAAAAAGCCAAAAGCTGAAACTCCGTCTGATGCTCAAGGATTGTTATCTCAAAAATTGGACATAATGTTAAAAGACGCCAAAATTGATGGTGAATTAATGGCAAGTTTAGGAAATAGTATTAAAAATTTCGAATCAGCTGCAAAAGGCATTGCACCGACTGTAGATTCAATAGCTTCTACTAAGAAATATAGTGAAGAGTTGACTTTGGCTGCAGCCCAAATGGAATCTTTGAATAGTTTATATAAAATACAATTGCAAAGCGCATCGAGAAATGCACAAATTAATGAAGAAGTTGCTGAAAACAACTTAAAATTAAAAGACCAAATGCAATCTTTGACATCTAATTTGTCATCACTAAACAATGTATACGGTGGAATGCTTTCTGCAATGCACAATAAAGGATAATTAGTTTCAAACTATATAAAAATAACAAACTAATTAGTAGAAAATATGGCAGGAGGAAAACTAACCCCTAGACAGAAGATGATAAACCTAATGTACTTGGTTTTTATCGCAATGTTAGCATTAAATATGTCTAAAGAAGTGTTGTCGGCTTTTGGAATTTTAAATAATAAAATAGTAGAGTCTAACTCTTTAACAGATACTAGAAATCAATCTTCTTTTGAGCAATTATCTCAAAAGGCGGTGGATCAGCCGGGGCAATTTGGAGATAAAAAAGCAAAAGTAGAAAAAATCAGAGCTTTGTCTAAAGATTTTACTGACTATTTAGAAAATATCAAAACTACTGTTACCAGCAAATTTGTAAGAGACGCAGAAGGGAATTTGCCATATGAGCAAATGGATAAAGGCGATTTGATTGACAGAAAGTTCTTTACAGGGGATAGGGTTTCTAAGGAAGGTCAAGAGTTTTTAGATAAGATTAATAATTTTTCAACACAGATCAAACAAATTGGAGGAAGTTCCATAGCTGATTCTGAAATGAAAAAAATCGAAGCTAGATTTGCTACTAAACCAGTTTATTCTGAAAAGGCTGGTGCAAAATTACCTTGGATTGATTATAATTACAAAGGATTTCCACTTATTGCTACAATTACTAAATTGTCTCAATTACAAGCGGATATTAAAACAACAGAAAGCGACGTTATGACTGGAATGTTTCAGTCAGATTTAGTTGCTGCAGCCTCTCTTACTGCTTATCAACCGATAGTAGTTCTTGAGAAATCAGTTTTCTTTCAAGGAGAAGCGGTTAAAGGAAAAATTATTCTCGGTAAATTTGATCCTTCATTGAAGGCAAAATCAGTAATAGTAAACGGATCTAGTGTCGCGGCTCAAGCGGGTCAGGCTAATTTTTCTTTTGGAGCAGGTAGTATTGGAGAGCACCCAATTGGTGGTTCTTTCAATTTTGATGAAAATGGTAAAGTAGTTAGTTTACCTATTAAAGATAAATATGTAGTTGTTGCAAGACCAAAATCGGCTACAATTTCTGCTGATAAAATGAATGTTGTTTATAGAGGTGTTGTAAATCCTATGACTATTTCTTTTGCTGGTGTATCTGCGGATAAAGTTACCGCTTCGGCTCCAGGCTTGAGTTCTGCTGGTGGAGGTAAATATAATATGAGCCCTGGAGCAGGAACTGAGACTGTAATTAATGTAACAGGAACGCTTCCTGACGGTTCTAAAGTTTCGGATAAGAAAACCTTCAGAATAAAAGGTATTCCTGGACCAACTGGAACAATCAGAGGAGAAATGGGTGTGGTAAAAGGACCTAAATCAAATTTACAAATTGCTACAATTGGAGCTAAACTAGTTGATTTTGACTTTGAAGTTGGTTTAAATGTAGTTGGCTTTAATTTAAAAGTAACAGGTCAGCCTACGGTTGTTGTACAAGGAAATAAATTGAATGCACAGTGTAATGCTGTTCTTTCTAAGGCGGTGAGAGGTGATCAAGTGACCATTTCTGAAATTAAAACAAAACTTGTTGGTGCCGGTAGTTATTTATTACCAAGAACAGCTCCGGTAATTTTTGAAATACAATAATAAGTAGTTGTACAAACCACTACTTCATTAACTTATAATGATATCATGATGAATGTAAGAAATTTTTTAATAGCTATTATCTCTGCCACTTGTAGTTTTGCATCTGTAGCACAATCTAATTTGCTTAATGCTAAAACGCCAGATCAAATAGGGCTTAAAACTGCTGCACAGCTCATTTCTGATAATGACAAACCATTAGCCTATGGCTATGTGCATGATAGAGACGTTTTGATGGGTAAAACAACTTGGGAAATAATCGATTTAAGCGAAAAGATTAATTTTTCATTGTATTTTCCTATTGATACAGCAAATATAGGTTCCGATAGAAGGTCTTTATATGATGTTTTGACAAAGGCAATGAGAAATGGTAAGATAACTGAAGTGTATACTGATAGTTATTTTAATACCAAAAAATCTATGAAAGATATTCAAGGTTCATTGACCCGTATTGACACAACTGACGCAGGAAGAGAGCAAATAAACGCGGGATCTCAAATATCTCCTGAGTATATTTTAAAATCAGATCTTACGGCACAAGATGTTACCCAATATAAAATTAAAGGATACTGGTATTTTGACAAACGTCAAAGTGAATTGAAATATCGTTTACTTGGGATTTGTCCTGTTACACCTGATGTTTTTACAATGAATACTGATGAAAAGGATTATATTGAGTTATTTTGGGTCTTCTTCCCTGCTGCAAGAGATGTTTTGCATGAAGCAAAAGCGTTTAATGATAAAAATTCTGCAATGCCCGTTTCTTTTGATCAAATTCTTAATTCAAGAAAATTTAACAGTGTCATTTATAAAGAAGAAAACGTTTACGGAGACAGATCAATTGCTGAGTATATGAAAGACAACGCTCAGAATCAATTGTTAGAATCGGAAAGGGTGAAAGAAAAAATCCGCAATTTCGAGCAAGACATGTGGAATTATTAATTTCAATTTTACAAAATAAAGAGAAGCTCTTACTGTTATGGTAAGAGTTTTTTGTTTTTAATGTGCGTACTTTGTATTTATTTTAAAATATATTATTTCAAATGATTGATTATTTAATAATAGGTTCTGGTTTAGCGGGTATTTCATTTTCAGAGATTGCTTTGCGAAAAGGGAAAACTATTTTAGTTTTGGATAATAATTCTCAAAATTCATCCATAATCGCTGGAGGTTTGTATAACCCGGTTATTCTAAAACGCTTTAGCGAAGTGTGGCAAGCGCAAGAGCAATTAATAATGATGAACGAGTTTTATACTTTTTTGGAAGTAAAACTAAAATGTAAAATAGATTTTAAAAGACCTATTCTAAGAAAATTTTTCTCCATCGAAGAACAGAATAATTGGTTTGCTGCATCAGATAAAATAGCGTTGGCCCCTTTTTTATCCACACAATTAATTTCTAAAAAGTATTTGGGAATTGATTCCCCTTACGGGTACGGAGAAGTCTTGCAAACGGGTTATGTGAACACCCCCTTGTTATTATATAAATACAGAGAATATCTGAAGCTAAATGATCTATTTCAAGAAGAATCGTTTGATTATGGTGCTTTACAAGTAGAAAGTGACGGTATTCGTTATAAGGACATTCAGGCCAAACACATCATTTTTGCCGAAGGTTTTGGCATGCATTCCAATCCTTATTTTAGACATTTGCCTCTCGACGGAACAAAAGGCGAGCTTTTTATTATAAAAGCACCTCAATTGGTTTTAGATGTAATCGTAAACACCAGTGTCTTTATTTTGCCTCTAGGCAATGATCTATTCAAAGTAGGAGCTACTTATAATTGGAAAGACAAAACAGATTTACCTACAATAGAGGGAAAGATAGAATTAGAGGAAAGGATAAAAGAAATTATAACCTGTGATTTTGAAATTGTGGAGCATTTTGCTGGAGTTAGGCCAACTGTAAAAGACAGAAGACCGTTGGTGGGAACACTTCAAAATTGTGAATCAATACATATCCTAAATGGTTTGGGAACAAGAGGAGTTATGCTGGGGCCAGCAATGGCTAAAGCATTATTTGACAATATAGAACATCAAATTCCTTTAAATAAAGAAATTGACATTAACAGATTTCTGCCTAAAGGGTAGCAATGATATTATTTCAGTTTTGTTTTTGGATCATACAAAACAAACATATTAATATAGATATTTCTTGAGAAACGCAAAACGAACGGGAAGGAGAGAATTAATGCCACAATTATTGAAATAAAAGCAACTTTTAGGCTGGAGCCAAAAATGACAAAAGAAATTATAAAGGCTGCAATTCCAATCGCAACATTCAATCCATAACTGACATACATTGCACCATAAAAGAAGGAAGGTTCAATTTGATATTTTAAACCACAATGGCTGCAATTTTCATGCATTTTTAAAATTTTAGTGAAGTGCAGTGGATTTTTATCCAAATACATACTCTCATTCTGACATTTAGGACAAGTTCCTGTTAAAATGCTATATAATTTGGATCCTTTTTTTAACATTTGCAAAAAAATTAATTTTTCCTTTTTTAGTCCCGACAATTCGGGATACAAATTTACAAATTCGGAAAGGAATAAAATAACAATACATGCTTAATATACACAATTTATCAGTTTCGTTTGGTGGTACTTATTTATTTGAAGAAGTTACCTTTCGATTGGGTGCTGGAGACCGTGTGGGTCTTGTTGGGAAGAACGGGGCCGGAAAATCTACCATGCTTAAAATGTTGGCAAAAGATTTTGCTCCTGATTCAGGGGTTATTTCTCAAGAGAAAGATCTTCGAATGGGATTCTTGCGTCAGGATATTGATTTTGAACAAGGAAGAACGGTTTTAGAAGAAGCCTATGAAGCTTTTACGGAAATTAAAATTGTAGAGAAAAAGCTTGAAGAGATTAATCACCTGTTGGTTACCCGCACTGATTATGAAAGTGATGAATACAGCCAAATTATAGAAGATTTATCTGATTATACGCATCGTTTTGAATTATTGGGTGGTTATAATTATGTAGGCGATACGGAGAAAATTCTTCTTGGGTTGGGCTTTAAAAGAGAAGTGTTCGATAATCAAACTGAAACTTTTTCCGGTGGATGGAGAATGCGTATCGAGCTTGCTAAACTATTATTACAAGCAAATGATGTTTTGTTACTGGATGAGCCTACGAATCACTTGGATATTGAAAGTATCATTTGGTTGGAAAGTTTCCTTCGTAATTATCCTGGCGTTGTGGTGATTGTTTCGCACGATAAAATGTTCTTGGATAATGTGACCAATAGAACTATCGAAATTTCTCTTGGGAAAGCTTATGATTTCAATAAGCCGTATTCTCAATATTTAGAATTGCGTCATGAAATTCGTGAAAAGCAATTGGCAACACAAAAAAATCAAGCCAAAAAAATTGAAGAAACCGAGAAATTAATCGAAAAATTCCGTGCCAAAGCTTCTAAAGCTTCTATGGCACAATCGATGATTAAAAAACTCGATAAAATAGAGCGTATCGAAGTGGATGAAGATGATAACTCGGTGATGAATATCACTTTTCCAGTTTCAAAAGAACCGGGACGAGTAGTTATAGAAGCCGAAAATGTAACTAAAAGCTACGGTGATATAACGATCTTGAAAGATATCAATTTGTTAGTAGAACGTGGAAGTAAAATTGCATTCGTTGGACAAAACGGACAAGGTAAATCGACTTTTATCAAAGCTATTGTTGACGAATTTGAATATAAAGGTAACATCAAACTAGGTCATAATGTACAATTGGGTTATTTTGCCCAGAATCAAGCAGAATACCTTGATGGTGAAATCACCTTGTTACAGACCATGGAAGATGCAGCAGCAGATACCAATCGTTCTAAAGTACGTGATATGTTGGGTTCTTTCTTGTTTCGGGGCGATGATGTAGAGAAAAAGGTAAAAGTGCTTTCTGGGGGCGAAAGAAATCGTCTGGCATTATGTAAACTGTTGTTACAACCCATCAATGTTTTACTGATGGATGAGCCTACGAACCACTTGGATATCAAATCTAAGAATGTTTTGAAAGCGGCACTTCAAAAATTTGGAGGTACTTTATTGTTGGTTTCTCACGATAGAGATTTCTTGCAAGGAATGTCAAATTTGGTATATGAGTTTAAAGACCAAAAAATAAAAGAATATTTGGGGGATATCAACTATTTCTTGGAACAACGCAATATGGAGAACATGCGTGAAGTGGAGAAAAAAGATGCTCAAAAAGCAGCAGCACCTAAAGAAAGTAATAAAGCTTCTTATGAAGACCAAAAGAAAGGGAAAGCGTTGCAGAATAAATTGAGTAAAGTCGAGAGTCAAATCAAGCAATTAGAAAAAGACATTCAGCATGATGACAAAATGCTTGCTTCTAATTATGATAAGCATATTGAGGATGCTAAGTTTTTTACGGCTTACAATAAGAAGAAAGCTGAGTTGGATAAACTTCTTTTAGAATGGGAACTCGTTCAGGAAGAAATTGATAATTTATAAAAGAGAGAGTTCCAATTAGGAACTCTTTTTTTATACAATAATTCCAATCATTTTAGAGTGTGCAATAGCTTCACTGCTATTTTTGAAATAACAAACCGAAACTTTCAAAGTTTCTAAATTTTTCAAAATAGCTACTACTTTTTCTTTTTTCAAGTCCCCTGTTTGTCTGATATAAACGGCTTTTACTGTAACTGGAAATATTTTGCAAATTGCTTCATATAAAAAGGCATCATGTTGTGAATCGTCACCCAGCAGCACATATTCTAAATTGGGGTAAAATTCCAGAATATGTTTTATTTTGTCAAACTTATGATTGTGATTGCCTCTTCCGGTCAGAAAAAAATCAGTCAGACTCGTTTTAATATCCTTTAATAGCAGAACAGCTTTTGGCAGTTGATGCAGTTCAGTGAATTTTATAATAAAACGGTACAAATTCCATTCACTGCTCGAAACATAGAAAAACGCATTGAATTCTTCTTTGTTTTCTCTTCCAGCAGTACTTAATGCTTGATAATGCGTGACAACGTCTTCGTAAATTTTTCTTTTATTTATGTTTTTGAATAACAAAACATACAATTTTTTCAAAGGATTCAGCGTATGCGATACTAAAAAAGTATCGTCAATATCGGATATAATTCCTAAATTACCTTTGTGGGGGCGAATGTAACTTTCTTTGATGGTTATTGTTTCATTATTGTAAACAATGCTTACTTCATAGTCTATCCATCCATAAATTGTAAATTGATCCAATGGCACGCAAAATTTAAAATAACCGTCATTCAGTGTTTTTGTGTGAATAGTTACTTTATTATGCACTAAATAGACATCAGCATTCGCTTGTGTTTTAATTTGGAACATACCAATCACCGAAGTTGCATTTTTGATGTTTTTTTTCTGAAAGTCATAATCTTTAGCTGTTGTCGGTCTAAAAACATGTCCCATAACTATTAATTCCTGTTCATTAGCATAGCCGCGGTATAATTTTAAAATAGGCTTCATTTATTTAGTACTTTTGATATGAATTGTAAGTTGTAAATTTTTCACCAATAAAAGTAGGTAAATTTTGAGAAAGAATATCATAATGGTTGTTAATCCTATTTCTGGAGATATTGATAAAGCAGAACTTATTGTAATGGTAACACTTTTTGCTGAAAAGGAAAACCTGAATCTCGTCATCTATACGACTTCGGGTGTTGCTGATATTGTCAATATAAAAACGCTTTATAGAACTTACAGGCCAGAACGAATTATTGTAGCTGGAGGTGATGGAACCATAAAAATGGTTGCTGAGGCAATGGAAAAACAGGATGTGGTTCTTGGGATTTTACCGGCCGGTTCTGCCAATGGTTTAGCTGTTGATTTGAATTTGCCATCAACAGTGGAAGAAAATTTAGAAATAGCGTTCCATAATAATTATATGGAAATTGATATGATTTCCATCAATGGAAAAAAAAGTATTCATCTAAGTGATTTGGGGCTTAATGCGGAAATGATTAAGAACTATGAAAAAAGTAGCATTCGTGGTAAATGGGGCTATTTTTTGCAAACTTTCAGTACTTTGATTGATTTAGACGATCCTTTTACTGCTACGATTACTGGTGATTTTGAAACAATTGAATGTGTGGCCAGAATGATTGTAATTGCTAATTCTAAAAAGTACGGAACAGGAGTTTCTATCAATCCGAATGGAGTCATGGACGATGGAAAGTTTGAATTGGTTATTTTAAAAAACTTGGATTTAGTTATACTTGGTAAAATTATCACTGGAAATATGCCCATTGATTCCGAAGATATTGAGATAATTTCAACCGATAAAGCAATAATAACAACAAATGTACCGGTTAGTTTTCAAATTGATGGAGAATATTTTGGAACAGAAACAAAACTGAATATTGAAATCTTACCCAAACAAATGAAAGTTGCAATCCCTAATCCAATTAATGAAATTATTTAAATGGATTTCGTTCTTGCCAAATTGTTTCGGGTTCTAAATATTTAAAAATTTTAGGCATATAGGAATTAAGTATGGGATTGCTATGCGCTATGAATCCAAACATTTTCACCGGTTTTGCCCCTACCGAACTTTTAATTTCCAAAGCGGTTCTTGCAAAAACAATTTCCTTAAAACCTTTATTGATGGAATAGGCAATCATGTCGTATAACATATTCAAATACAGCATTTTTTCACGTTGGATGCTTTCGTCATATCCTAGAAAATAGGTGTCCATCACATCCCCATTTTTTATTAAAGTATTAAAGCCAATTAGCTTTTTATCAATGAAATAGCCATAGAAAAGAAACTTATCCTTGAAGATTTCTTTAAAAGTTCTAAAATGATTTTTTGGAAGGAAAAAAGTATTGAAAGGAGCATTTTTGGCTACATGAAGATATAAATCATAAATGGTATCTTCCAGAGCTATGATGTCTTCTAGATGCATTTTTCTTTTTTCAACCGTATCTGCTTTTTTTCGGGCTCTTTTATACTGATCTCGGTATTTTTTTGAAAGAGAATTTATATAGTCTTGCTCAGATTCCCAATTTTCATTAATAGTAAAAACCATATTTGGCTGTGTGGAAAACTGATAATCATTTTCGAATTCTGGAATGGAAAAATGATTAATTTCCTCTTTGTTGAAATCTTTATAAGTGGTAATGTGAATTTTTTTACCTTTAGATTTAAACATTTTTTTTAATTCCGTTGTAGCGGAATTTAATGTTTGTAATGTTCTCTTTTTATTAACAGTATCGGATAATGCGTATGAGTTTTGACCGGTCAGCATGTTGTTACCAATCACCAGTACATGAGACCCAAAGTTTCTGAAAACAAAATTACGTATGGCAGTTTTGACACATTTGTCACGTTCGCCAAAAGATTCCAATTTATTTAAATCTAAAAATTGGGAAAGAGCAATGCCAACTAAAATATCATTTTCAAAAATTCCAATGAAATGACAGGCCATATTTTCTGGAGATGATTTTTCTAAAACCTCCAAATATTTTTTGGATAAAAAAACAGTTGAAATAGCTAAATCATTCCAGTTTTTTGGAAGTTGAGTGGTGGAATTGTAGATTTTAAAAGAATAAGATGTATTCAAATTGAATTTTAATTTTTCTCCAAAATTAGTTAATTAAGTTAAAGTATTGCGCTATGATTCTAATTTAGCTAACTTTATATAAATAAAAAAGGAAATTATGAAAACGTATACAGAGGAAACAATCCAATCCCAATTGACAGCCCTAAAGGAATGGCAATTTAGCAATAATGGAATTGAGAAAAAGTTTAAATTTTCAGACTTCACCCAGGCATTGGGTTTTATAGTTCAAGTAGGAGTGATGGCCGAGAAAAGAAATCATCATCCGGAATTATTCAATGTCTATAATAAAGTGACGATTCGGTTGACAACTCATGATGCTGGCGGAGTCACAGATAAAGATGTTGAATTAGCAAAAGCTATTGAGCAAATCCAGTAAAAAATAAATTTCGTCTTGTGTTACTCGAAGACGAAATTTATTTTAATTTTTTTCTAATTATTTCCAAGCGCAAATAATTCCTCCCATAATCATAAAGCATACGGTCCAAAAACCGCCTGTAACGAGTGTGTATTTGAAGCTTCTTCTTTCGTATAAAGCGTTAGTTCCTATAACAGGTAACGCCAAAAATAGGCCAGTCATAAAACCGTGTAGCGCTCCGTGCTTGAAAGTTCTAAACGCTGATCCATAATCGGCCATGAAAATTTCGTAGGACGGTTTTGCGATGCTAGGATCTCCGCCAACCATTCCTAATGCACCAGTTTGATGTATTGTAACGAACTGAAGTACGAAGCTTATAAAAAAAGCGTATAGTAATGATATTCCAAATGTTAAGAGCATATTTCCTCCTTTCATTTTTTCTTCAGTCATGTCAGATTCTTTCATCCAAACTGTTCCAAAAACTTTTGGATTGTACCAAACAAATCCTACTACAAGTGTGGACAAAGCAGCAACAAAAAGTGCTAAAAAATTCATTTCCATAAAATTGATTTTTAAAGGTTAGTGAATCAAATTTAGTAAATTATTATTTAACAAATAATTTGTATTTTTTGTAGGATATAACTCTATAAACAACACAAAACAGTGCGTTTTGTCGATTTTATTTGCGAGTTACTCTTATTGTATGTAGATTTAGATAAATAAAAAGCAAAAAACTTTAAGTTATGAAAAATCTAACTACTCTATTTTTAACCGTTTTGTTTTCCTTTTCCATGTTGGCTAATGTTTCTCTTTCAGAGAAAGATGCACTTGTAAAATTATATCAAGCAACAAATGGAAATCAATGGACTGTAAAATGGGATTTATCATCACCAGTTTCTACTTGGTACGGAGTTAAGTTGCAAGGTGAGAAAGTGGTTTCAATAAATTTGGCTGATAATAATTTAAATGGTGAAATTCCATCTGATATTGTCAACTTAGTTAGCCTGCAAGAATTGAATTTGCACAAAAATCACCTTTCTGGAAAAATTCCATCTGATATTGGAAACTTAAAAAACTTGAAAGTGTTAAACCTTTCGTTTAATAATTTATCAGGGACAATACCTTCCTCTGTTTGTCAAATGAATAATTTAAAAGACTTAGAGTTATATATGAATATGCTTTCAGGTGAATTGCCTGCACAAATTGGGGCTTTAAAACAATTAGAAGTTCTATCATTATATAACAACGAATTAACTGGACAAATTCCGACTTCGCTTTATGATGTGAAAACAATAAAAATTTTACTTCTAAGTAGTAATAAATTTATTGGGGCGCTAAGTCGTGATGTGGTAAATATGTCCTCTCTTGAAAATCTTAGTTTATTTGACAATAAAATGAATGGTCAAGTGCCATTTGAATTAGAAAAATTGAATAAGCTTAAAGAAATGAATATTTCTTATAATATGTTTAATGGGCTAGTATCTAAAGATTTAGCAGTTTTGGATACCTTGAATATGACAATGATAAATGATAGAGGTGTTGCCGTTTTATTAGATGTAACTTCTAATAAAAATACAGCTATAGTTTCTGAAGATTAGTATTTGAAATAAATATGAGGTTTAGTTTTTTTTTAAAATAAGTTTAATTTAATAAGTTTAGTTAGAAAAACCTGTGTAGCTTTTTGCTTCACAGGTTTTTTTGTACCAATATCAGATTAAGTTGTGGGAAATAAAAAGCTTCTGATTTCTGTGAAGCTTTTCTAGTAGCGAGTAATCTTGAAAAATCTAATGAATTTCTGGAAGATTATTATAAAATTGTTAGTGTTAATGATGATTTTTAAATTGAAAATCCTTGATTTGAAATTATGTGATTCAAATATTTTATTTTCACTATTATTTGACAATGAAATATTAACCCTGTAGTGACAATTTTATAATTTATTTCACAGCTATCCGAAAGTTTTGGTTCTTCGCCTAAATTAGTGGATTTGTATTTTTTAGGTATTCCCTAAATAATACACCGTTTTTATAAAATTCTCTGGATTTCTATAACCTCTTGCTCTGGATCTTGCTGACTTCATCACGCTATTCAATCCTTCTGAAACAGCATTTGTTATTCCAGTTTGGATTGATTTTACAATTCCGTTATAGTGATTCCTTATTGTTTTAATGAAAGTGTTTATCGGTTTAAGACCCGCAGAAGCTGCTTTCTCAATCCATTTTTCTAGCATTGGTTCAATTGCATGCGATTGTACATTCCATAATTGATCAAATTTATTTTTAATTTGGTAAGCTATTGTCGTATTTAAAGTGCTGTCACTTAAATATTCGTCTAATCTACCAGCTTGATTTTCTGTTAATTTAGCTTCGTTTTTCAACCAAATGTATTTTGATTTTTTGAGAGATTCAACTGTTTTAACCTCTTCTAGTCGAACTAGGTTTAGAGCTTTATTGATCCCTTTTTTAATGTGAAATCTATCGAAAACTACTTCAGTTCCTGCAAAATATTCTTTCTGACCAGCTTGGTAGGACACTGACATATCCATGCTAAATAATTCTATATCGCCAGGATATCCACCATTATCCCAAAGCCAACCATAGAACAATTCAAAAACCTCCTTTTTTCTTCCCTCTGTAACAAATATAACTTTACCTGTGTCTAAGTCTGTAAAAATACTTATGTAATTATGTCCTCTTTTTATAGCTGTTTCATCTACACAAACACGTTTAATATCTTTAAAGTCAAACTTCTGAATTATATTTTTATCTACCCAATAATTAAAAACACGCCATAAATTATTATCTGGTTCGCCTAATTCTCTACTGATAGCAGATGCAGACATTTCTTTGTATAAGCGTATAATTAAAGACTCAAATTTAAGACTGTAATGATTGCCTCGGCGTTCCCAAGGGTTAGAATGAACAACTTTTACTTCATCCTTATTGCAACTTATTCTAGGTACTTTAATATTTAAATGGCAGCGATAATCAAATAAATCCAAATGCCTTATACGTTTTACGTTTCCGTCATGAACCTTACATAACTTACCACAACTCGGGCATTCAAATTTTGAACCTCTTTCATATTCGATATAAACATCAATTACTTGGGTATGATGTTGAACATCTATCTTTTTTAAAACCCATGGAGATTTAACTCCTAACAAAACTCCTAATCCGTCTAATTCCATGCCCTAAAATTAGATGATTTTTTAACTTTCCACTAATTTAGGCGAAGAACCAAAGTTTTACTAAATATTAAAAAAAACTATCCAGCCCCATTATAAACAGGGCGTGATTGTAAAATTATAGTGAAAATAAGTCAGAACTGAATTTTAATTTTGGTTCTGACCTTATTTTTTTGGCTCCATCTCCAACTTGATTGCAGACATAATCTAAACTCAGGTAATACACTAAACAGATTCTGATTTTTTCAACCAGATTTGAGAAAGACTTTGTCTTTTTAGATATTGTTCTGTTTATCAATTCAACCAATAAGTAACTAATCGATGCGATATAAATTTGCGATTTAACCGTATTTTCACTTGTACCTAGGAATGTTTTTATCTGTAGGTTTTGTTTCATCGCCTTGAAAAATAATTCGATATCCTATCTCTTTTTATACAAATCGGCTACTATTCTAGCCGACCATTCTAAATTATTGGTTATTATTTCGATAACCTTATTTTCGTCTTGCTTATAAACATGGACTAATCTTAGTTTTTGTTCGTTAATACCTGTCTCTATAGCTTTATTGCTGTTTAAAACAATAATTTCGTCCTTAATAATGTCTTGATCTTCTTTATCAGGCAAGTCCAATTCTTGGATGGATTCGTACAATGTATTTGTCTTAATCCGAGTAACAAAAATATTTTCGGCTTGAATCCGATGCAGCATCAATGTAAAATCAAAATAAGCCCTGTCTTCCACAACGATTGTTCCTTTTGAGAAAACTAACTGGCCTATGCTGTATCGATCATGTGTTTTTGCTTCCGTTATATTTACCAAGTCCGGAATTTGTAAATTGTCATCCCAACAAGTGTGTATTTTTAAACCGCCTTTTGCTGTCCGAAACTTTGCCCAATCAAACATATTTAAACACAAACTGATTGTGGTACTGTCGATCAATTTTATATTTTGGTCTTTAATTTCTTTGATAATACTACGTTGAGATTCGCTTTTCAAGACTCTTTCATAATGTTTCAAAAGCCTGTAATACAAGGACTCAAAAACTTTCCAATCACGTTTTTTATTGCCATCACTCATCGTGGATCTTGCCGGACTTTGAGTCAGTCCTAAGTCTCCAATAAAAGTCTCGCTAACCACAATTCCAGTGGAAATATCATTTAAAGTGTAGCACTTATTTAGCTGTCCGTAAGTTAATGCGACAAATTGGTCGTAAGTCTTGTATTTACTACATCCTTTGTCTGACCTGTGTTTTCTAGCACAAGATTCAATCATCCATCGAGGAACAAGGTTAATAATTTGTCGAATAACTGGTTTTTTGATATTTTTGTTTCGCCTGAAGAGTCCCATAAAGTATTATTTGTTTCGCAAAATCAAAAATACGGGATTCTAAGGCTCTTTTTATTTTGGACTTTCGGATAGCTGTGAATTTATTTAAAGAAATTTGATGACATATGAAATATCCATGATTTAGCGCACGCAAACACCCATGAGTTTTTCACGAGACGTTGAAATATTCGTAAATTAGATGTCTAAAAAAACATTTAAGATTATGGAAACAGTTCAATTTGAACAGCTCATTTCTGTAGGATGCGGAATAGATGTTCATAAAGATGTTATCGTAGCGACCATTCGCAAGAGTAACAAAGATTATCAAACCAAAAGCTTTAGCGCTTTTACAAGTTCATTGATAGATTTGAAGGATTGGTGTAAATCAGAAGGAGTTAGCCATATCGCCATGGAAAGTACTGGAATTTATTGGAAACCCTTATTCAACATTCTCGAAGAGGATTTCGAGATCATATTGGTTAATGCCCGGCATATTAATAATGTTCCTGGGCATAAAACGGATAAGAAAGACAGTGTTTGGATTAGTAAATTGTTATTAAGCGGATTGCTAAAAGGCAGCTTTATTCCTCCTGTAGAGATACGAGAATTGCGCGATTTAATTCGATATAAGTAGAAAAAAACTCAATTCATTGCATCAGAAAAAAACAGGATGATTAAGTTTTTGGAAGATTGTAATATTAAATTAAGCAGTGTAGTTTCAGGCACGCAAGGAGTAAGTGCAACCAAGATAATCAACGATGTTATTGATGGTAAAGACGATATAACGAGTTTGTTAACCCACGCACATGGCAAGCTTAAAGCAAGTAAGGAAGATATTGCAAAAGCATTAACAGGAAAAATAACGTCTCATCATCGCTTTATGCTAAAAATGATTCGTGAAACAATCGATGAAAATGAAAAGCTAATTGACAAATTAGACCAACAAATCGATTTGAGCGTTGAAAAATATCAAGTAGAACTACAGCTTTTGCAAACTGTTGACGGAGTTGGAAGAGATACAGTAATTACAATAATTAGCGAAATTGGGACTGACATGAGTCGGTTCGAAAACGAACATCATTTAGCCTCTTGGTCTGGATTAAGTCCCGGAACCAATGAAAGTGCAGGTGAAAAAAAGCACCAGAGTCATCCATGGAAACAAACACATCCAGTCCGCTTTAATTGAAGCACTATGGGGAGTAACCAGAAAAAAGGAGAGCTATTTAAAAGGATTCTATCAGCGATTATTAATTAAAAAAGGAAGTAAAAAAAGCATTAATAGCAGTAAGTCATAAAATGATCAAAGCAACGTACCATATTCTAAAAAACAAAGAAGAATATAAAGAACCATTGTTGCAAATAGAAAAAACAAAAGAAAGAAATAAACAAAAAAGCATTCAAAAATTCGTTACCCAATTAACAAGTCTGGGATTTAGTGTAAGACTAATTCCAACAGCATAAAGATAAAAATAAGCTCGCTTTTTTTACTAGAATTAGGTTGTTGCAAACCCAATGAATCTGTATATGTAATTGAGTATTTACTGGATAAGCACAAACACTTGTCGCAAAGAAATGTAGTAATACAAATCGGAAGCACGAATATGAAAATTTACAATTTCTTATCCTTTTATAAATAAAAACAAAGAAATTAAAATCGTATAATTAAACAAATACTAACTATTGAAAAACTCCGAAATGCCGACTTAAAAGACTAGAATTAGGTTTTTAGCGTATTTTTATTGGAGACTAAAAAACAAAACACATATGAAATTATTGATTTTATATTAGCATTAGTTCGAATTCCGAATTGGTCACAATTTTACATTCTAATTAATTAGATCCTAACAGGGCGTTTTTCGAACCACTTTTTAGATGATTTAAAGAAATTAGCAATGTCGAATTCAATATAAATTTTTTGGAGGACATTATTTAACCACATACTAATTCTTTATGCAAAACATTATTGGATTTAACCATCTTTTTAATTAAATTATTGAAGATAATATCTTTGCTTTACAAGAGATTAAACCTATAACAAAATTCGTCAAAATATCGATTAATATTCAAAAATAGGTAATTCTTATCCAAGATTTAACTTGATTAAGCATTGTATGGAGTGCTATTATTTGCCGCATAGCTTCTGTTTTTATAGTGTAAAACCGCTTAACTTTTCAGTCTTCTATAAGCTCTACAGCATATATTAATTTCTTTTTACCAAAGTAGCTCCTTTCTGACTTGCTTTTTGGTATGAAATAGATAAAAGAGCTGGTTTTTGATGATAATTTTTATTTCTATTTATGTTTCGTCAATTATAACTAACTTAACAATGAAAATCCCATTATTTATATTTGATGTTGAGAACATAGAAGTTGTATCAACTTTTATCTCTCATCTTTAAATTAGAAATAGATCATTGAAATTACTAATACTTAGTGCCTATTTTTTAAACTCATAAGTAAATTAAATTTTAAATTATTTTCAATAAAAACATTAAACATTAAATTTTTTTAAATAAAAAATGCAAAATTTAATAAAAGTTTAATAAAATTATTTTATTAAACTTTATGAAATATAAAACACGTACTTAGTCGGACATAAGACTCTTTTAAACAGATTGTTTTTTTAATTCGACGAACCTCATATTTTTTAACATACGTTTACCAAAATCAAAATCTAAAATTAATGCTAAAAAATACTCCTGATTATAAAAAGGATCATACAAATAATCGCTCGTGAGCCCAAAGTGTCATGTTTTGCATAAAAACAAATAACCATCCATTTTAATTAAAATATTAAATTCAGAAAGAGAAAATAAAAGATCAGAAAATTTAATATTCTAAAGCAAGGAGCTACCTACGGAAATACTAACAAATTAGGATACCTAAAACGAGCTATGGTCGAATCCAAACCCCAGAATTTAATCGAGGAATTAAAAGCTCGTAATATTGAGCTTACAATACAAAATCAAGAGTTGCAATTAGCAAAAGATAAAGCAGAAATAGCTGCTCAAAAGCTAAATTTATTGTGTGATCTTTCCCTGGTAGGGTATTTTATTATTGATTGCAGAGGCAAAATAGTAAAATTCAATAACAGCGGTTTAGCTCTTCTGGGCAAAACAGGTGAAGACTTACTCAATTTCACTTTCAGTCAATTTATTACTAAAAAAAAACTTCCTAATTTCAATGCCTTTTTACTAAAAGTAAAAGAAACTAATGTCGAAAATTTTTGCGTTACTGAGCTAACTATAAATCAAGAAAAACATGTATTAGTTTACTTAACTGTTAGGTTTTTAGAAAAGGAGCAACAATACCTTATAACTGCTGTTGATAGAACCGAAAAAAAGCTTCTAAAAAATATTTTACCGGAAAAGGAGTCTTTTTTTAAAGAAATTCAAAGAATTGGAAACATTGGCTCCTTTCAATTTAATATATCTACTAATTTTTTAGAATTTTCTCAAGAATTACGATTTATTCTTGGATTTCACGATAGCATACCTTTAAATATTATAGAAACGTGGTTAGATATTATTCATCCTCAGGACAGAGAAATGATGGAGCTGTATTTACAAGAATGTATTCTAAATCAAAACTTGTTTCGCAAGGAATACAGAATCATTCGCAAGAATGACGGTGAGATTCGATGGGTAGATGGATGGGGAGAAATTATTTTTGATGACGAAGCTAATGAACTTTCCATGATTGGAGTAATCCAAGACATCACTGATCGCAAATTAGCTGTAGAAAAAGTACAAAATGCTGAAACACGTTCGCACCGAATATTTGAATCATCCAAAGAAGGAATTTTAATTCTTGATGCGATCACAGGTCAGATTACTGATGCAAATCCTTTCCTGATTGAGTTGATTGGATTTAATTACGATGAGTTGGTAGGAAAAGAACTTTGGGAAATTGGAGTTTTTAAAAATATTGCGGCTTCCAAAGAGGCTTTTATAGAATTACAAAAAAAAGAATACATTCGATTTGAAGATATGCCATTGGAAACAAAAGCGGGATATTCAATCGATGTTGAGTTTGTAAGTAACGTATATACTGTAGATGAAAACAAAGTTATTCTATGCCACATCCGAGATATTTCCGATCGTAAGAAAGTAGATCTCGCATTAAAAGAAAGGAGTCAGCTGTATTTTGCCATGTTCGAAAAAAATCAGACTCCTCAACTCCTAATAGATCCAATGAGTGGTAAGATCATCGATGTTAATTCGGCCGCCGCACAATTTTATGGTTATTCCTTAGAAGAATTTAAACTAATGACCCTATCAGATATCAGTACTTTTCCATCAGAACAAATATTGGAAGAGATGAAAAAATTCACGATCACTGGGCCATCCTATTTTCAATTTATTCATAAGCTAGCTTCTGGTAAAACTTGCGATATTGAAATGTATACCAGTCCATTATCCATTAGTGGACAAGCCTTATTAATCTCTACAATAAACGACATCTCAAAAAGGAAACTTGAAGAAGAACGACTGGTCCAATTAAATAACAAATTGAAAGAAGTCAATGTCTTAAAGTCTCAATTTATATCCACTGTTTCCCATGAATTCAGAACCCCTTTAGCAGGAATACTTTCCAGTGTTCAACTATTGCAAATATATGACGATATTTGGGACAAGAATAAAAAAGAAAAATTGTTTAAACAGATATTTGATGCTGTCCAACATACGAAAGCATTACTCGACGATGTTTCTCTGATTGATGAAGAGCAAACTAGCAAAACTTTTTTTAGACCTACAAATATTCAACTTCTTCCCCTCATAAATGAAATTATTGAAGAAAACATAAGAGTATCAGTAACCAATCAAAAAGTAATACTGAAATCGAACTTAGATATTAAAAACTATTATATGGATTCAATTATGATTCGTCACATTTTTAATAATATCATCTCTAACTCCATAAAGTACAGTAGTAAAAATATTATCATCGAATTAAATGAAATAGACAATAAAGAAATAGAATTCACAATCAAGGATCAAGGTATTGGAATACCTTATGAGGAAATAAAATATTTATTAGATCCTTTTTACCGTGCTTCTAACAGAGGAGCTGTACAAGGAACTGGTTTTGGTTTATCTATTGTTAAAAGATTCGTTGATCTTCATAAAGGCAAATTGTTAATTGAATCAGTTGTAGATAAAGGAACAGTTGTTACAATTACATTACCATACTTACAAACTTAATATATTCAATTTAATCTAAAAGAACAGACATCGACTCCGTTTCTTTCAACCAATACTAAAATAGTTATTATTCTAAATTTTTTTTAATGAAAAAGATTCTTATTATAGAAGACGATACTGTCTTAAGAGAAAATACAGCTGAATTTATTAAAGGACAAAATTTTGAAGTTTTTATCGCTGAGGACGGACTTGTGGGAGTTCAACAAACTTTAAAGCATTTGCCTGACCTTATCCTTTGCGACATATCTATGCCTAATATGAATGGACTTGATTATTATAAAACTATAAAGCAGATTAAGGCTACTTCAACTATTCCTTTAGTTTTTTTTTCAGCTCGAACTGAAAATGAAGATGTTAGAGCAGGAATGAAATTAGGTGCTGATGATTATATTACTAAACCTTTCAATTTTTATGAATTATTGAGAGTTATCAATACACGTCTCGCTAAATATGATACGCTTAAACAAATTAATGACGAAAAATTTAATGCTCTTATAAATCATCCAACATTAGGTATCTTTATTTATCAAAATGACAAATTTATATTTTATAATAACCCTTTAGCAAATATTTTCGGTTATGATTATGATGATTTTTCTTCAATAAATTTTGAGAAACTCCTCGATGATAAAAACAGTAATAAAACAAAAATTTTAAACGATTTTGATCGTTGTTTAAGAGATTTGGAAAGTTCTATATCTCTGAAATTTGAAGCTATCCATAAAACTTCAAATACAGTATTTGTTGAATTAATTGGATCTGTAATTACCTATAATAGGCAAACAAGTATTGTAGGCAATATCACTAAATTAGATATTGAAAATTCAGCTCCATTTATATTTAAAAATACAAAAGACACTCCCATCAAACTAACTAATCGCGAGCTTGAAGTGCTGGAATTGATTTGTACAGGTAAGTCTACTTTGGAAACATCTCAAGCCCTTTGCTTGGGACAGCGAACAGTTGAAACCTACAGAGCCAATCTTTTGGAAAAAACAAACAGCAAAAACATTGCTGAACTTATCATGTATGCTATTCGTTATAGATTGATAATAATAGAATAATAAATAGGTTTTAGTGAAAATTTCTATCGCAATTCTCAAGGATACTCACTTGATTTCTGTTAAATTTGTCTTTATAGAAATAAGTTAAATTGAAAAAACCACATGGTTTACTTACTTTTAAAACGTGTCAGTATTGCTTCCAAATACTGATCATAACAGACTTCAAGTTTGGTTGTCACTTGGTTTTTTTGTAAAAAAATTACGTATTTATACGGATTTTTATTTTTTACAAAAAAAAGAGTATATCTACTTAGTTATTTAGTCTAATAAAAGCGGCACTTAATCTGATAACTAAATAATTACCATAAGGATTTACAATTAAATGTTTTAATGTCATACAAATCTTGCCGCTGATGTAAAACATTTCGATGTTAAACGATCTCCTTGTTATAAACCTTAAAGAACAATGGATAACCATCCCACATTTAGTAATCACTAACTTTCTGTACTGGATTCAAGTGTAAATGCAATCCTATTTTAGAGAAGTCTAAAACCCTTTTCCTAGAGAAGCGAACTATTAAAACATCTTGATCTATTAAAATAAAAAAAATAGAAGGCGAAAATACTGATAAATCTATATCGAAGTGTGTTTAATGTCTTGGTAATCAATAAGTAAAAATTATATTTTAATTCTGCGCAATTCATTTTATTATTTATTGAATAGTTCATGATACAAATTATTGCAACAATTCTCTAGCATATTCTCTTGCTTCCTGTCGAATTTGTCTTTAATAAAAACAGGCTAAATTGGAGAAAAAATAAGCAGTTCTCCGACTTTTAAAACTACTTTGTGTTGCCTTTGTAGGTCGATAAGGATTGAAATGAATTAGGTACTGAATAATATTTGGAACCGTTTCTATCCGTATTTTTACTGATTGTTAATTTTATCTTAAAAATAAAAGGGTATATCTACTGACTCCCTTAGTTTTTATAAAGGGGTACTTTGTTGGGAAATCATTACAGTATAAAGTATCATTAATTACAACCCATTGGTTGTAGTTAGTTTTTTGCATGATATTCTCTATTAAATTATTTATTATGAAAAAACATTTACTCTTCAGTATAGCAACCATTGCGGTGTTGCTTTTCTCAAATACAAGTTTTAGTCAAACAGTTAACCTAGGTGTACTTGAATCTTTTGAAGGTTATACAGGAGCGGGAGCTGTTACAAATGCAGCTGGAGCCACATGGACAGGCGATGCGGGTACAAATATTGGAATAATTAGCGGATTTGGTTTGCCACCCTCTTTTACGGGTAACACATACAATGCCAATGCTGTAACTCTTCAGTGTAGATTTGATTTATTTAGGTTGTATATTCATCTTAACGATCTTTATGTTGACCATCCGGCCACCCATGCAGCCGCTTTTGGAGGAGGCGAAACGATTACGCCTGGAGTTTACTCCATACCTGGCGCTGGATCTATAGGGGCAGCTCTTACTCTTGATGGAGGAGGAAATCCTAATGCTTTCTTTGTGATTAAATTTTACGGAGCAATGACCGTAGGAGCAAATGCAGTGATTAATTTAACTGGTGGAACACAATCTTGCAATGTTTTTTTTATTGCTGAAGGAGCTATTTCTGTTGCGGCAGATTGTAATTTAAAAGGTACTTTATTTTCAAAAATAGGAGCAGTTGGTCTTGGTACAAATACGGTTCTTGAAGGAAGAATGCTTTCTATGCAGGGAGCGTTAGTTAATGGAGCTGGTGCTAAAGCAAGTCCGCCGCCTGGTACTTGTACAATTCCAATAAATTGTGATTTTGGCTGTAGTGCCGCTCCTGCAGTTGATGTTTTAGGAGTTCTCTCAAATTATGCCCTTTATACTAATGTTGGTGCTGTGCCAAATACGAGTACATCTGGTATTAATGGCAATATTGGTACAAATTCCGGCTCTGTAAGTGGTTTTGAGGATTCCATTGTTATCGGGTCTATTCATAATGCGGATGCTAGTACAGCGCAAGCGAATATAGATTTAGATAACGCTTATATTAAGCTTATGGCTCTGCCAAATACAGTACCTACACCTGAGAGTGTTTTACCTAAAGTACTTGCACATGCGGCTTCTTTTGGAAGTGTTGCTCCAGGCGGTGAAACAATAAATGCTGGGGTTTATTTCATAGACGGTGCTGGATCTTTATTAGGAACTCTCGTCTTAGACGGTCAAGGTAATACAAATTCAATATTTGTTTTTAAGTTTGCAGGGGCATTTTCAGTAGCAGCACAAGCAAAAATGATTTTGATTAATGGAGCACGTCGATGTAATGTTTTTTGGATTGGCGGAGCCGGAGTTCCCACTGGTGCTATTAGTATAGGAGCAGGTGCTGTTTTAAAAGGAACATTTCTTTCTCATGGTGGAGCTTGTGGTTCAGGAGCTGATGTGTTTCTCGCCGGCCGACAGCTTTCTACAGGCGGAGCGGTTAATACTTATTCAGGCATAATTTATAATAATCCAGAATGCGTTACTTCTACATCTTTAAAAACAATATCAGCAATAACAGATAGTCCAAGTGTAATTGCCGGTGCAAGCACACCAAGTGTAATCAACAATGATATATTAAATGGACAGCCAGCAGTAATCGGAGATCAGCCAGGACAAGTAATTTTGACTTCTACACCTTTGGGGCCATTAACAATGAATGCTGATGGAACAATCACTGTTGCACCAAACACAGCAGCAGGAAATTATCCAATTATCTATACTATATGTGAGGTTTCCGATCCAGCTAATTGTAGTTCAGTAACAAGTAATGTAACTGTACCAGTAACGCCAGTAATAACTGCTGTAACAGATAGCCCAAGTACATTACCAGGAACCAACACACCAAGTGTAATTGGGAATGACATCTTAAATGGAGCACAAGCAGTAATTGGAATTGCCCAAGGACAGGTAACTTTGACTTCTACACCAAACGGACCATTAACAATGAATGCTGATGGAACAATCACTGTTTCATCAAACACACCAGTAGGCAGTTATCCAATAACATATACGATCTGTGAGGTTTCAAATCCAACAAATTGTAGTACAGTAACAAGTAATGTAACGGTAAC